>JBKJRV010000151.1:0-20136 GCA_046593115.1 Gemmatimonadaceae bacterium | reverse complement strand
GACGTCGACGGACCGGCGGTCGTGCGGGCCTACCGCCAGGCCTTCGAGGCAAGCTCCGCGCTCTCGGCGCCGCGATGGAATGTCGCGATCGCTGGCGCCGCGGTCTCCGGCAACGTGGACCACCTCGCGACGCTGTCGATGGCCGGGCCGCCGCCGCTGATTGGAACGGTCGCGACGTGGCGGCAACGCCTGAGGGAATTGTCGGAGCGCTATGAGGCCACCGAGCTCATGATTCTCGACGTGTGTGAGCACTACTCCGATCGGCGGCGCTCGTACTCACTGTTTGCCGAGGCGGCCGAGCTCACGGGTCCTGCGTGACGCGACGACCAGCCCGCGCGCCCGCGTGGGTGCCCGCGGGGTTCTTCCATCTGCGCACTCCGCTGCTGCCCTTCGACGAATTCCTCGCGTTCGGACGCGACCTCAGGGCGGCGCAGGCCAGCTCGGACGCGACGCCGGACGCGACGCCGGACACGACGCCGGACGCGACGCTGGACGCGGCGCTCGTGCGAGATCGCGAAGCACTCGGGGAGCGACTGCGCACGTGGCTGTCGGGCCCGGTCGTCCGCGAAGCCCTGTACATCGCGTCGCCCGGTCTCGACGAAGCGATCGACCGCTGGGTTGCCGACCCGAGCGGTCCGGGCGACAGCATCGACGTCACCCTGTACAAGTATTTTGCGCGAATGAGCGGCCGCCCGACGCCGTTTGGTCTTTTCGCCGGGTGCTCGCTGGGCACCATCGGCGCCGGACACCGGCTCGAGCTTGCGTCCCGGGAACACTACCGGCGCCTGACCGACCTCGATTCGGGCCACGCTGCCGCGATCGGCGACGCGCTGGCCGGGGCCCTCGGCGATCGCGTGGTCGTCCGCCCCAACGTGAGCCTCTACGCCGCGGCGGGTCGCATGCGATATTTCGCCGCCGAACGGCGGCTCGCGGGGCCCGTGTTCCGCATGGAGGCAATCACGCCGGACGCACCGCTGGCGGCAGCGCTCGCCCGGGCCCGCGACGGGGCCCCGCTGTCGGAGGTGTCCCGCGCCGTGGCGTCCGTCGTCGAAGATGTCACGGGAAACGACATCGAGGAATACGTGCACGATCTGCTCGCTCGCGACATCCTCGTCGCTGATCTCGAGCCGGCACTCACCGGTCCCCGGCCCCTCGAGGACCTGATCGCGCAACTCGGTCACTATGCTGACGCGCAAGGCACTCGCGAGCGACTCCTGACCGTGCGCGCGGAGCTTGCGAATCTCGACGCGTCCCCGCTCGGCGTCGGCCGCGCACGCTATCGCGCGATTGAAAGCGCGCTCGAGCCGCTCGCCGCCGGCCCCACCACGTTTCAGGTCGACCTCGCGAAACCCGTCGAGTCAGCCGTGCTCGGAGACGCGGTCGTTCGAGAAATCCATGCAGGCACGCTCGTGCTGCAGCGCCTCTTCAGGGAGCGCGCCAGTCGCTCGCTCGCCAAATTCCGCGAGCGCTTTGAGGAGCGCTACGAGCATCGCGAGATCCCGCTGGTCGAGGCGCTCGACGAGGAATGCGGCATCGGCTTCATTCGAGCGGATGGGCCGAACGCGGAGCCGTCGCCACTGCTGGCTGGGCTCGACTTCCCCGATCCTCGTGAGGCGCCCCCCACGGTGAGCCCAGCGATGCAATGGCTGCTGCCGAAGGTCGGCGAGGTGCTGCGCGCCGGCGCGCTGGAGCTGCGAATCGAGAACGACGAGCTCGACCGATGGGAGCGCGAGGCCCGACTCCCGCCGAGTGACCCGCTACCTGACGCCTTCTCCGCGATGGCGATGCTCGCAGCGGAGAGCGAGGCCGCGGTCACTGCTGGGCGCTTTCGCGTCCTGCACTGTGGGGCCGGTGCGCAGGGAGTGTCGCTCCTCGGTCGGTTCTGTCAGCGCGACGAACCGCTTCGCGCCCGCGTCCAGAGCTACCTCAGCATCGAGGAAGCGTTGAAGCCCGACGCCGTCTTCGCCGAGATCGTCTACCGGCCCGAGGCGCGTCTCGCGAACGTCACCCGACGCCCCGTACTGCGCGGCTACGAGATACCTGTCCTCGGCCGCTCAGGGGCGCCGCCCGACCGGCAGATCGCCCTGACGGATCTCATGGTCTCGGTGGTCGGCCGGCGGGTTCGGCTCCGGTCGGTTCGATTGAATCGCGAGGTTCTCCCGCGACTCGCTAGCGCCCTCGATGCATACCATGCCTCGAACATGGGCGTGGCCCGATTCCTCGCGGCCTTGCAGACGCAGGAGGGCGTGGGCGTCATGTGGACCTGGGGAGCGCTTGCCGCGCTGCCGGTGTTACCGAGGGTGGTCACGGGACGCGTCGTGCTGTCGCGGGCGCGGTGGCGACTCGATACCGAGTCGCTCGTGCGTCTCCGCACGGCGCGCGGGGCCGAACGCTTCCGCGTCATCGACGGCCTCCGCACGCAGCTCGGACTGCCGCGCTACGTCGGCCTTCAGAAGGGCGTCGAGGCGATACTGCCACTCGATCTCGAGAACGTCCTGGCGATCGACGCGCTCGCCCAGCTCGCCGATCCTGACGTGTCACTGGCTGAACTGTTTCCGTCTCCTGACGAGCTCAGTGTTCACGGACCCGAAGGGCGTTTCATGCACGAGATCGTCATCCCGTTCATTCGCGAACCCGTCGGGCGGGAGGCCGGACGCAGCGCACCGCCGCCGCTGGTCGCACCCGCACTCGTGGCAACTGACGCGCGGAGCTTTCCGCCCGGCGGCGAATGGTTCTACATGAGGCTGTACGGTGGCCGAGCGACCGCCGACCGTCTGATCACCGAAGCCGTCGCCCCATTGGTGCGCGGGGCAATCGCCCGGGGCGTCTGCGACCACTGGTTCTTCATCCGCCACGACGACCCTGACGAGCATCTTCGCATACGCCTGCACGGTGATCCCGAACGTCTCGCCCGCGAGTTCGCACCCCTCCTGCATGCGTCGACGCGGCGCTGGCTGGAGGACGGCATGATCTGGAAGGTGCAGATCGACACCTATGAGCGTGAGGTGGAGCGCTACGGCGGCCTGCGGTCGATGACGCTGTCGGAGGAGGTCTTCGCCGCCGACAGCGACTCAGTCGTCGAGATGCTGAGCGCGTGCGCGGGCCCGCAGGAGCGCTGGCGCTACACTCTCCTCGGGCTTCATCACCTGCTCGTCGACTGTGGTCTCGACCCTGAGCAACGGCAGGCTCTCCTCGCAAGCGCCGAAGCGCAGCTCGGTGAAGAGTTCCACGCCGACCCTCCGTTCTGGGCGCGCGTCGGCAAGACGTATCGGCAGGAGCGCGCGGCACTCGAGACTCTCGTGGCCGCCCCGCCGCCGGTGTGGCTGGGCGAGCGCTCGCGGCGCCTCTTGCCTGTCGTCCATGCGCTGCGGGGCGCAGAGGCCGCCGGCCAGCTGACGGTGCCGTTCACCAGTCTCGTGCGAACCTATGTCCACTTGCACGTCAATCGCGCCTTCCGATCGTCGTGGCGCGCGCAGGAGCTGGTTCTGGTGAGCTTGCTCGCTCGGCTCTGTCACGCGGAGCGCGCGCGGATGCGTGCTCCGGGTGCCAGAGCATGACGCGGAGGCCGTTGAGCACTCGGTGACGAGTCGCACAGGCCATCGGTAACTTGTAACATTGACAGGAACAATGGCGGGGGTGAATGTTGGAACTCCTACCGCTGTTCCCCCATCCAAACCGGAGTGGATATGACAAAGCAGCCTGATGGTAGCAAGAAACCGGACGACAAGTCCGGCAAGCCGGGCAAGCCGCAGGTCAAGAGCGACACGTTCTCGCAGGTGTCCGACAAGGATTCGGCGAATGTGAAGGGCGGCCGCATGGGCCGCACTACACTCAATCCGACCGGCTCGGACGGCTGTTGCGGCGGCTAGGCGCCCGCGTCCAGCTGTCCTTGATGTAGGTAGGAACCGGGAACGTGCAACTTGGGGTGCTCGACATTTAACACCCGCGGTGGGCCATCGAGGCCCCGGATGTCGAGCATCTTGGCCGCTCCTGGTATCTTCGACGCGTGTGAGCAGGTGAGCGAAAGGCGGCTTTCGTACTCCCTGTTTGTCGAGGCGGCCGAACTCACGCCGGCGGCGTGACGACAGACACGAGGTGGCAGGCGGTGCTCAGCGGGGCGGACGCCGAGCGCGCTGAGCGGATCATCGATGGAATCGCGGCGGCGTTGTCCGCGGACGTACCGCCGCCGGTCATCGGCGATCATGCGGGGCTCACCGACGGTCTTCCTGGGTGGGCGCTGTTCTTCGGGAGCCTTCACCGTGCAGATCCGCACGGTGGCCACGAGCAAACGGCACGGCGCCTTCTGGACGCCGCAGTGCACGAGAGCGACGCGATCGCGGGTTCCCAGGCGCTCTTCGGGGGCCTGACGGGGCTGGCCTGGGTAATCCAGCACGAGGCGTCCATTGCACGGCCTGAACACACGGAGACGCTCGACGACATCGACGCCGCGATGCACGCGGCACTCGAGGCTCAGCCGTGCACGACGGACTTCGACCTGATGAGCGGGCTGGTCGGCCTGGGCGTGCTTGCCCTCGAGCGCGCGCCGATGCAGGTGCCGCGGAGAATCCTCGAGCGGCTTGTGGTCTGGCTCGATGCCTCCGCCGAGCGCACTCCGCATGGGATCTCGTGGCGTGCCGGGCCCGGCGCCATCCACGCCGAGGCGCGCCTCCGGTTTCCGGCCGGGTGTCACTATCCCGGTGTCGCCCATGGGACCGCCGGCGTGGTGGGCCTGCTTGCGGGCCTGCTCACCCATGGCGTCGCACCCACAACGACCCGGCGGCTGCTCGACGGTGCCGTCGAATGGCTACTCGCTCAGGAGCTGCCGGGCGACCTTGCGCTCTTCCCGCACCAGGTCGACAGAGGAAGTCTCGGGGCTGCGTCCCGTTCCGCGTGGTGTACGGGGGGGCCGGGACTGTCGCTGATGCTCTGGCGGGCCGGGCAGGCTGCGGGCGAGTCGACCTGGCAGGCGCGAGCGGTGGCGCTGGCGCGGGCCGCGGCGCGCCGGCCACTAGCGGAAACGGGGGTCAAGGACGCGTGCCTCTGTCACGGTACGGCGGGCCTTGGCCAACTCTACGCGCGCTGGTTCAACACAACCGGTGATGAGTTCTTCCTCCACGAATCCGCGCGCTGGGTGGGACGAACACTGGACTACTGTCGCCCGGGCGAGGGGGTCGCGGGATACTCGGCCATGAACGCGCCGAAGGGCCAGCAAGAAGCCGCTCCCGGACTGCTGTTCGGTGCCGCGGGGGTAGGGCTCGCGCTCCTCGCCGCGACGACAGCGATCGAGCCGGCATGGGATCGGCTCTTCCTGATGTCCTCATCGGTCAAATCCGCCGAGAGAGACTGAATAGCGTGCACGTCGACACTTCGCCCCTCAGCCGTTGCTGGAACGCGCCCTGACGCGTACGTTCTGCCGTCCACGAACGCTACCGCGTGAGTCGATTCCCCGAGGGTATTCCCCGAATATCAACTGAACTCGGGACACACCCCTCCACAATCCGAAGCATTCATGTCTCAGTTACCGGCATGACGAATCCTCTGAAAGCCATCTGATACGTCGCGTCCGCGACGTCGGTCGCGGTCCTGCTCGGGGGCGGGGGAGTGCGGGTGATCGCATCACGAGCCCGGACGCCAGCGTGGCGTCAGCACGGAAAACCAACGATCAACCCAGGGCCACTTTGACGAACAGGGCTAAAGTCTTCACCCCGCTGTTGTCACTGGCTTGCGTGCTCGCGGGTTGCACGGCGGAGTCCCCCTCAGGGCCAAGGGTCTCTGGGTCGATGAAGTTCCTGATCGGCGGCACTTCCGGTTCGGCGGGGCCTGCCCCAAGTCTCGGACAACTGGCCAACGCCGGCCGCGCATCCGCGGCGTTGGTCGCGGGAGATGAGTACATCGTGAGCCCGAGAAAGGCGAAAATCACTTTTACTTCGGTCGTTTTCGTGACGTCGGAAGGCTCGGAGGCCGGAACATCGACCTTCACTGGTTGCACGGTGACCTATGACCGCTCTCTCGCTTCGGGAGCGATACTACTGGACTGCCCCTTCACCGCACCGGCCGGGGCTATCACCGAGATGCGCCTGTACTACGACAAGACGGTCCAGTTGCTGGTGAGTGATGCGACCGTCGGGATTTACAGCGACCCGGCATCCGCGACGAAGTATTCAACGACGGAGCCCGCGGGTGGGGCCAGTTTTGTCCCATTGACGATCACAATCGGCGACGCGAGCACCTCGAGGGCCACGCCGATCATATTTGCATCACCGATCACCATCGCGGCTGGCTCGACACCGACGCTGTACGTCACGGTCGACATGATCCATACCGTCCAGATCAAGGTGAACACCGGAGGGACCACGCTGACTGCGTCCGGAGGGAACGATCCGGTAGCCCTCTTCGGCGGCCTCACGCCCGGTAGCTCCAGGCACTACGCCGCCGCTCCAACGGTCGAGGGATACAAGGTCGGGGGTGGGATCGCTTCTTCACTTCGGGTTTTCTATGACCAGGCAGGAAACCCGCTCTATTCGATCATCGGACCAAATTTCTGTGGAGTCGATGGCGGCTCGAAGGGCGCATGGGCGTCTCCTCCCACTGGCGCCACGATCGGGGGTTGGTTGGGCAAGGATGCCAACAATGTCCTTGCCTGGGCCCTGCCGACAACCAGCGCCTGGACCACCTACAACGCCTATTACGTCATGGCCGAGCCGACCGCGGTCGGTCAGACCACGGTCCTCGAGTGCAAGGTGACTACTACGCCTCCGCCGCCCGCTGACGGAAAAACCTACGCATCCGGCGCGCCCGCCATGCTGAGTCCGGACAAGAGCGTCACGCTCAGATTGCTGGCGAAATAGAGGGGCAGCTTCGCGCCGGGATTGGTGAGTTGTTGAGGAGCCGGCAGCTCTTTCGGGAATCGACATGTCACATCGTCACGTGCGAATGCTCTGCGTCTCCATGCTGCTCTTCCCCTTTCGGGGCGCGCTCACCCAAAGCAGCTATCCGAAAGTTGACAGTCTTCTGCGAGTTGCCGATTCACTGCGCGCCCCCGGCCCGCGAAGCGGCCCTGATAGCGCTCTGGCTCGGTTGCGACTCGCCATTGTGCTGGAACCGAGTGCTCGCGTCCATGCGTCGATCGCCGACGCCTTCATGGGCGTATACGCGGCCAGGCGAATTGAGCGTTCAGCGTACGACTCGGCGCTGCTGCACGCCAACGAGGCGCTTCGACTCGACCCACGAAACGTGCGCGCGCTCTTCAGCCGAGGCGCGGCGCACTCGCTGGCCGGACAGCGCGCGAGCGCTCTCGCTGACTACGAACAGGTTTTGGCGCTCGATTCCGCGCATGCCCGTGTCGCGCCGCTGCTGATAACCGAGTACTACGACGCCGGACGCACTCGCGAGGCCCTGGCGATCGGCGAGCGATTGAGAGTGTTGCAGCCGCGCAACTTCTTCGCGCAGTTCCGGCTTGGCTGGGCGTATGGCTTTCTGTGGGATCAGGAGAAGGCGCAACAGCTGTTCACCCGGATGGCAGCGGATTCTACCGCGGGCCGATACCGTGCACTGGGACACGGAGAGTTGGCTTATCTCGCGCGAGCGCGTGGGGACATCGCTGGCGCGGTCAGTCACATGGAGCAGGCCGTACGCGCGGCGCCTGCGGACCGACTCATCCTGCTTGGGCTTGCCACGATGCTGCTCACAGCTGGCGACGCGGCCCGGGCACGTCCGTTCGTTGAGGCCGTACTCGCACAGGATTCGAATGCCGTCGGTTTTGGTGCAATTCCCGGACGCCTGCTGCTTGGCTGGGCGGCGCGCGACCTCAGCGATACGAGCGTCGCCCGTCGAATGTTCGCCGATGTCGAGCGTATCGTCATGGCCAGCTCCACCGCGGGCAACGAGCAGCGCCCGATGTTGCTGAAGGTCTACGGGCTACAGGGGCGGCGTGCGGATGCGATCGTACTGCTGCGGATTCTTCCACAGCTTCCACGAGACAATCTGTATGGCGGCCCCGACGACCACGACCCGACTCTTGCGTCGCTGCGTGGCATACCGGAGTTCGACGCGGTTGTGGCGCAGGAGCGTGTCCGCACGAATGCGAGGCGTCATGCGATGCGGATGTCGGCGCTGCCGTAAATATCCCGCGATGTGGCCGAGCACGTGGCTCGGGGTAAAGCGCATCCAGATCTCACAATCGGCGCGTCAAAAGACTGGCCCGCGCTGAGCGACATGCTACGAGGTCGCGCGGACACCCTGTCGCGCTGGGCCGATGACAATGAGAATTGGTTGTAGCGGCTGGCTAACGAACGCTGAACCTGTCGAGCGATTGTCGGTAGCTCGCTGCGCTCGCCTTTTGTTTGATTCAGTCGCGGGTTAGCTGGGGCGGGCCTACTATGGAGAATTGTCGCCGTCAGAGATCGACGTGCTCTAGCCGCGTGCACTCGATGGTCCGCGCTAAAGACTCGTAGCCGCGGAGCAAGCGCCGCAAGCACCAGCCGAGTAGGTGTACTGCGCAGTGCTGAAACCGGGCCGAACGGGCCCTCGTATGGGACAACTATATGAGGCCACCCGCCACACGCCTCCCGGGACAGCAGTGAAGCCCAACACACTGACCATCGCATCCCTGCTCTCGATCGTACTCCTGCCATTTCACATCGGCGGCGACGTCGTCCTCGGGTTCGACCGGGGAGGGTCTGGGCTCGTCTTCGTCGTGGTGCCCATCCTGCTCGTCGTGGCGTGCGGAACGTTACTGCTCGCCGAGCGGAGATCGGGACACGTCATCATGTTCCTTGGCGGGCTCGCGGCGCTGGCCATGCCCATCATCCACCGAAACAACGGGTTCACTGCGGATGTCGCCAGGTCGCCCGGGGGCCTCTTTTTCATCTGGACCCTCATGGCGCTCGGCGTCACCGGTGGCCTCGCCATGGTACTCTCGGCACGCGGACTATGGAACCTGCGTTCGGGGAAAAACTGATGCTCAGTCGTATGGGGTGTTACGGAACGCTCCTGGGCGTCGCCCTTGGCGAGGACTTTCAGGCTGCGAGAGCTCTCAAGGCGGCGCTGATTTACTGGCGGGCTACCTAATAGTAGAAGTAGCCGAAAATGATGCCCATTTCGTCCAGGCTGGTCAGGCCAAAAAAGAGCGTGCGGTCAGTCGTGTTATTGTACGTGATCACCGACGTGAGTCCCTGCCCGTCCGCCAGCACGATCGGTGTCGCAAAGTTGGTGACCGCGGGGTGCTCCCAGTCGGTGTTCTCGTAGACGACTTCGCCGTCACGCGCGCCTCCGGCGATCCGGATCACGAACCGCTCCCCATGTTCGTGCATGTGCGACGTGAGCATGAACACTCGCGTGGCCCGGGGGAAGACGAACGTCCTGGTCACCGTGGTGCGCTGACGAGGCGGCAGAATGAACGACGTGTTGCTGAGATTCAGCGTCTGGGCCTCATACTGAACTTCGCTCGCCGGCACGCTGTGAAGGTTGGCGAACGCCTCGCCATCCACCGACAGCAGTCCACGGTTCACATAGTGGCTGTTGAGGTCCAGCGACATGTTTGCGGGCAGCCGCAGCGCCACGCCGGGCGGCATCGTGTAATCACTTTCCGGAGTCATCGATCCGGCGAAGTACACATGCCAGCCCATCGGGCGCATGTTCGTGATATTCAGCGTGCCGTTCGGGTTGCGGATGTCACGTACGACGTCGAGGGGCGGCAGGTTGTCGCCAACTCCAGGAGCCCAGCTGTACAGGAGCAGGTGATGGCTGCCGGTCCGCATCCGGGTCTGGATGCGGTTGATGAAAACGTCTGCGCCGTTGCCCAGTGCCCGATGAACGAACAGCTCGCGCTCGAACGACGGGGCGACGGCGAACTGGCCGGTCGTGAGCTGGAAGCCACGCGCTGGCAGGGGCAGCGGCTCGAAGCTCTGCACCGTCTGAGCAGTGCGGTCGCGCAGCAACGCGCTGTCGGCCACGATCCCGTCGCGCGGTGCCCCGGCCGCTATCCACTGACGCACGAACGCGAGCTGGCCGACGCTGAGGAGAGGGCCGCCGAGCGGCATTTGCGAGCCGAGATCGGCACTCCCGTGCGGGTGCGTCCCAGGCGCGTGAAGCTTGTGATAGAGGAGGCTGCTATCGGGTAAATATGGCCGGACCCGAATCAGCCCGGCCGCGCGTGCGCCGGCCAGCGTCGACTGGACGCCGACTAACGCCGCGTAGGCACTATCACGATGCAGCACGAGCCCGGAGTACAGCGCCCCGGACTGGCCGATGCCATGGCACCCGGAGAACGAACAACCCGGACGAAAAATCCCTTCTTCGATCTGCGTAAATGTCGAGCGCGCGGCTACTGGTGCCGAGGCGTCGTCGCCGCCTGCGCATGCCGTGACAAGCAGCGCAAGAGAAGCACTCGCGAACATCTGACGCATATGCTCAATCCGCTGAGATGGCCGGCCGCGTGGGATTACGGTCCTGATGTTTGATAATCTAATGGCGCGTGTACATCTGTATCGGGGCGGTAAGGCCGTTCCCACAGGGCCGCCGATGCCATGGCGATTCTCCTTACCCCTCGATCTTGTAGATCTCCCGCCGTCCGGATTCCACGAGATCGTGATAGCCCTTCATCACGTCCTCCATCTCCTTCATCTCCGGGCTGTTCGGGTCCTGCCCCTCACCGCTCATCATCGCCTCGAAGGCCTGCATGCTCTCGACTTCGTACTCAGAGATGATCGTCCAGTAGCGTTCCGAAGCGAAGTCGGTCATGACGCGCATTTTGCCCATGCCCATTTTCTCGCTGAGCCGGGCCATGGTGAGGGACTTCTCGATCATTGGACGAACTTTGCCGGGCTTGCAGTACATGATCTCGCGGACGAGCAGCATCTGGTCTCCTTGCGAATTGGTTTCTATTTAGCGCGCTGGGGCTCCGACAGCTCCATCAAGGCACGCTGCACGTACACGCGCACCATCTCCTTTCGCCATCCCAACGTGAAGTCGGTGTTGTCCATCGGCTTGGCGGGACGGAACGCCGCATCCGCGGCTGCCGCGATCGCAGCGGCTTCGAGTCGGCTGCCAATAATGGCGCGCGCGGCGTCCGGAATCTCCATCGGATACGACGCCACCGCTCCAAGCACAATGCGCGCGTCACGAACGGTTCCATCATCGGCAAAGTCAACCCGCGCAGCAACGCCAAGCACGGGAAAATCGAACTGCGCTCGGCGGCGAAGCTTCACGTAGCTCGCCCGCCAGCCGTTCACCGGGGGGAGGTGATACGCGATGAGGAGTTCATCCGGCTGCTTGGTGAGATAAGCCATCCCGTCGTTGTGATAGAGCGCCGCGGCGGGAATGCGCCGTCCTCCCTGTGGTCCAAAGAGGGAGACTTCAGCGCCGAGGGCCACGGCGACGGGAACGCCATCGGAGGACTGGACGGCCCAGCACCGGGGGCTTGAAGGTGCGACCCAGCAGATCTCCCCATCGCGCTTCATGCAGAAGTCGATCGCCTTCCGCCACTCGTACGTCTGGTTGTAGTAGTTGCAGCGGGTGTCGAGAAGGAGGTTGCCGCCAATGGTGCCCATGTTCCGCAGCAGCGGTGTCGACACAACCTCTGAGGCGTGGCTAATAGCCTTATAGTGCTCTCTTACTATCGCGTTATGAGCCAGGAAAGTAAGGCTTACACCCGAACCTACGGTCAGACCTGTTGACGGCGTTCCGGTGATTTCCTGGAGTTCGCGAAGCCGCATGAGCGACACGACCGTTGCCGGCGTCTGGTGCCGCCGCTTCATGTTCGGATACAGGTCGGTGCCGCCAGCGACGTACATCGCATCGGGACCAGCCTCGGTCCGCATGCGGATGGCCTCAGCGACTGACGTCGGCTCCAGGTAGGTGAAGCGGGGTAGGCGAAGCACCGTCAGCCCACCGCGGCCCGTCTGTCATCCCGCAGGAGCGAGCGTAGCTCACCGCCCACGATCCTGTCATCCCGCGCGAGCGAGCGCAGCGCACCGCCCACGATCCTGTCATCCCGCACGAGCGGGCGAAGCGAGCTCTCGGGATCTACTATACCTGTCGCGTGGTCAGCCACACGCGAAACAGGGTAGATCCCGACACTCGCTTCGCTCCTGCGGGATGACAAAGGCGCGCTCCTGCGGGATGACAGATTCGCGCTCCTGCGGCAAGACCTCCGCTCAGCGACCATCTCGCCGCTCCCGAGCCGACATTTTCTCCGTGTTCAGCCCCGCAATCTCCGCGGCCGTCGTCTCACCCGCCTGCTCCACCGCATCACCCTTCCCACCCACCGGCCCGCCAACTTCGCTGTGACTGCGCCCATCCTCCTCACGCCCAGTCCCGCCCTCGGCCGGCGTCTTCACCCGCGCCACTTCAGGGAACGCATAGACCGGCACACGGTCCGGCCCATACCGCCCCTCGCGCCCCTTCATCTTTTCCTTCAACGCACGCAACACCTTGTGCGGCGAACACGGCACCTCGTCCACCCGCACACCAACGGCGTCGTACACGGCGTTCGCCACCGCCGGCATCACCGGCAGCAACGGACCCTGTCCCACTTCCTTCGCGCCAAACGGTCCCGCCGGATCCCTGTCGGTGATCAAGAAGGTCTCGACATCGCACATCTCGAACGTCGTCGGACTCTTGTACTCGAGCATGCTCGGATGGTGATGCACCAGATTCCGCGTCTTGTCGCGATACGTCATCTCCTCCATGAGAATCTCGCCGAGTCCCATGTAGACGCTGCCTTCCACCTGACCGATGACGAGGTTGGAGTTGATCGACTGACCTACGTCATGCGCCACCCAGATCTTCGGCACCCGCACGATGCCGGTCTCCGGATCGACTTCGACCTCAGCGATCGCACACGAATAGGAATACGCCGGCGACGGTCCCACGCCCGCGCCCTTGTACCGCCCGGGCGACCTCGGCGGCGTGTACGAACCCGTCGTGCCGATGGTTCCCTCCTTTGTCTCGGCGATCTGCACTGCCTCCGCGAAGGTGACGCCGGTTTCCGGATTCTCGACGTCGAACACACGACGTCCGGCGAAGTGCAGCCGGCCCGCCGGCACCTTCAGCTTCGACGACACGGCCGTCGCAAGAATTTTCTTCGCGCGCTCAGCGGCCTCGATCGCGGCGTTTCCCGTCATCAGCGTTACGCGCGAGGAATAGGAGCCGAGGTCCACGGGGGTGAGGTCGGTGTCGCCTGTGACGACGCGAATGTCGAACGGATCGATGCCCAGTACTTCGGCAACGCAGTAGGCGAGTACCGTGTCGGAGCCCTGGCCGATGTCGGTAGAACCGCAGAATGCCGCGACGCCGCCGGAACGATCGAGCTTGAGCTGGACGCCCGAATGCGGCATCGAGTTCCAGTAGATCGGAAGGCCGGCCCCGGAGATGTAGGATGAACACGCGATGCCGACGCCGCGGCCGAAGGGCAGCTTTCGGAATTTCTCACGCCAGCCGCTCGCGTTGACCACGGCATCGATACAGGGGCCGAGTCCCATGGTGCCGATCCGCAGCCAGTTGGCGGTGACGGAATTGGCGGGCTGCAGGATCTGTTTCCGCAGGTCGGCGGGATCGCGGTCGAGCTGTTCGGCGATCTTGTCGAGATGACACTCTAGCGCGAAGCGCGGCTGTGGCGTTCCGTGTCCGCGCTTCGGTCCGCACGGCGCCTTGTTGGTGAAGACACGAGCGCCGCGGAAGCGATAGGTGGGCACCTGGTAGGTCACGGTCTGGAGGGCGCCCGTGTAGTAGGTGCTAGCAACGCCGTAGGAGCCGTACGCTCCACCATCGAGGAACGACGTGAAGTCCATCGCGACGATGGATCCGTCTTTTTTCACACCCGTCTTGATGGACATCAGCACGGGATGCCGGCCGCGATGACAGTAGAACACCTCTTCGCGCGTGAGACAGACCTTCACGGGGCGGCCCGTCTTGCGCGCCATCGCGGCGACGACGACTTCGTGATTGAACGGGTCAGATTTCCCGCCGAACCCACCGCCGTTCGGCGTGGCGATCACGCGCACGTGCGACGGCGGCATCTCGAGCACCTTTGCAATTGCGCGATGCAGGTAGTGCGGCGTCTGTGTGCTCGACCAGATCGTGATTTTCCCGTCGGGCGACCAGTCGGCAAGCGACGCATGCTGCTCCATGGGGAGATGGGTATTCCCCTCGTAGAAGAACACGTCCTCGCGCACCAGGTCTGCGCTCGCCATCGCGCCATCGACGTCGCCGAACTCGAGCGCCACCCGCTTGTGGACGTTGGCGTCATCCCCGTAGTCGTGCAGCAGCGGCTCGCGCATTGTGAGGCCATCGTCGATCGAGCCAACGATGGGAAGTACCTCGTATTCGACCTCGATCAGGTTGCAGGCATCGCCGGCAATTTCTTCGGACGTGGCCGCAACCGCCGCAACCGGATCGCCGACGAAGCGCACCAGATCGGGACAGAGCGCGTGCTCGTCCTGCGAGACGGGGAGAATGCCGAAGGGAATCGGCAATTCCTTCCCCGTGAGTACGGCCACGACGCCCGGCATCGCCGCCGCCCGGCTCGTGTCGATGCGGATAATGCGCGCGTGCGGATGCCGCGACCGAAGGAGCTTGCAGTGCAGCATGCGCGGGAGCGACAGGTCATCGGCGAAGCGCAGCGCGCCGGTGACTTTCGCCGACGCGTCGACCTTGCGGCCCGCGGAGCCGATGACGCCTGACCCACGAGGCGACGCTTCGACCGCGTCGCGCGCGTCAACCGTCTCGCTCGCGACGTCCGTCATGCGCACGAAGGATTTGACGCCTGGTGCATCCGGATCGCCGCAAGCTCCACGGCCTCGAAGATCTTCAGATAGCCCGTACAGCGGCAGAGATTCCCACTGAGTGCGAGCTTGATCTCCTCGCGCGATGGCGACGGGTTGTGCTCGAGCAGGATCTTGCCGGCCATAAGAAATCCGGGCGTGCAGTAGCCGCACTGGGCGGCGCCGAGATCGGCGAAGGCGGCTTGGAGCGGATGCAGCGCCGAGCCGTGTGCCATGCCTTCGATTGTGTCGATTCGCTGCCCTCGATAGCTCACGGCAAGGGCAAGGCACGACAGGATAGGGACTCCGTCCACCACGACGGTGCACGTGCCGCATTCGCCCAGTTCACAGCCGTGCTTCGTGCCGGTAAGCGAGAGGTCCTCCCGGAGCACTTCCAGCAGGGACTTGTTGGGGGCGAAAGCGACCTGGATTGGCTCGCCGTTAACGATGAAGTCGGCGAGAACCTTGTCACGGGGCGAGGATTCTATCTGAACGAGGGTCACGACGGCCAGTCGAAGGGTGAAAGCTCAGCGATTTCAATTGCTTAGAATGCCCGCGAGATGCCCCGAGCGGCAAGGGCAGATGGGGACCGCACGGGAGCGCCGCTAAGGCGAGCACCACAGGATGAGCTCGCCGCGATATGAATGCATAAACTCTAGTCTTGCCTGAAGCAGGCCGCGAGCATATGCTCGGAGTCCGCCGCCGCCGATTGCGTCGCGTCTCCCCCCGTCAAACCCCCGCAGTCGAGGTGTTCATGCTTCGTCGTTCCCTTGCAATTGCCGCACTCCTCGCAGCCGCCTGTACGTCCGCTGGAGATCGCTCGCTCGCCACGTCCGGAGCGCGCTTCGCTGTCAACGACCCCTCGAGAATCGACACCATCGGCACGCCCGATCTGATCGTCGACGAGAAGAGCACTGAGAACAAGTGGCGCATCAAGACCGAGAACCTGTCGGCCAATTTCTGCAGCGTGCAGGAAGGCGGCGTGACTCCGGGCGAGCGGCGCCTGCTACGCTTTACGGTGACAACGCCTAACCAGGGTGATGCCGACGTTTACATCGGCGATCCCCAGACGCACTATAATGCCAACGATGGGATGTACGAGCTGTCAACGTGCCACGGCCACTATCACTTCAAGAACTACGCAACGTACGAGCTGATCTCCGCCAAGGACGGCAAGGCGTGGCGTGCCGCGAAAGCGGGCTTCTGCATGCTCGACACCGATCCGTGGCTTCCCGCGCTCCGTGACGCGCCAAAGAATTATTACAACTGCGGCTTTCCCGGATACCCGGGCTTTCAGGGCATCTCGAAGGGGTGGTCGGATACCTACATCTGGAGACTCGGCGGGCAGTACTTCGTGCTCGATGGCGGCGATGGCCAGAAGGTGGTGCCAGAGGGCTGGTATTACATTCAGGTCACCGTCAACCCGGCGTACGCTCCAAGTGGCGGCGCGGGCTGCAACCTGGTTACCGATCCTGCGACCGGTCTCTGCCATAACTTCGCCGAGGCGAGCTATACAAATAACGTCGGTCGCGTGAAGATCTACATTCCCGCGTCAGGCCCGGCGGGTCCGTATCGGAATGAGAAGGATCCGACTGCGGCAGAGGAGATTGACCACGCAGGCCAGTAGCAACAGGATCCAATAAAGACCGGGAAGACGGGGGCCAGCAGGACGGGCCAAAAAAACCGGTAAGCATCAGGAAAATAGCCCCGTCAGACGATCTGACGGGGCTTTTCTCTTCTCGGGACAGCATGCGGCGCTCGGCGCTCATTTGGGCTATTTTGGGCAAGGCGAGAGCTTCGCCCATCACCACAATACCGGCACACCGTTTGCCTCTACTGACGTCACCGCCGGATCGGCGGACGCAGGCAAACATCTCGCATGGGAGCCATCAAATGACCGATAGAAACAAGGACCTCAATACGCGCGGCGCCGAGAACCAGGTAAAGGGCGCGGCGAAAGAGCTCGAGGGCAAGGTTCGTGGCAAGATCGGCGATGCGACGGGCAACGAAAGCGAGCAGTTCAAGGGCAAGGCCCAGGAAATCAAGGGCAAGATTCAGAAGAACTTCGGCAAGGCCGAGCAGAAAGTCGACAAGCGTTAACGAGCGGCTGTTGGTGGCCAAACGAAAGGGGCGCGGCAGTGATGCCGCGCCCCTTTCGTTATCCGAACCGCGGTCGCCTACGCTCCGACCTGCTCGCGCCGATCCGGAAGTCGCGCCATCACGAGAGCCAGAATGCCGATGACGATGTTCACGTACGCGCCCGGTACGTTCACGGCGAGCAATTGCACGATGAGGTCAGCCGTAGGTGGCACCAGCCGCAGAATGCCAACCAGGAGGAGAATGCTGCCGACCGCCAAACACCATTTTCTGGCGTGTCCCGAACGGCTCGCCCAGATGCCGGCGGCGCCGAGCAGTCCGTGGATGATGGCGTGCGGGAGATTGGTGGTCAGCACCCCATAAACGGTTGGACTGAACAACCCCCACACGCCCTCGATCAGCAAGAATATTCCCGCGATAAGCGTGAACCGGCTGGTAATGCTTTCAGATCGTTCCATTGTGCGTATCTCCTCGGATTTGCCAACATGACCCTGCACAAGAGTGTGCAACCTCCGCGCCGATTGACGGTGACCGGGTCGAAAGCGACGGCACTCGACCCTCGATCATGCCTGCATCTTACGGCGGCGTGATCGTAATGGCGACGTAATGGAAGGGATGTCGCATCGTCACGGTTTCGCTTGATAACCTTAATCTCGTCGTAAGCTGCGCTTCATGGACGCAGGGTACTCTCTCAGAGGACAAGAGTACTCATGTTCACCAGGGGGCCGGCATGTTCACGAAATTGATGGAATCGGGCATCAAGGCAAACCGATACGAGCGCTGGCTTTCGGCAAGCGCCGGACTTCATGTCATGCTTCTGGCCGGCGCAGTCACCTTCACCCCCCAGTCAGAGCTCGCTCCGAGCACCTCTGTGGACACCGTCAAGCTCGTGTGGCTCCCAAGTCTCCCCGCACATAGTCGCCGGCCCGCCCCCTCGGGGGTTGCCCACCCTGAATCCGATGTGCGCCGCAATCTCCGAATGCCGCGAATGGTGGACGTCGCATCAATCCTGGGTCTGAGCGATGACACGTTCGACCCCGGGATCGGCGAGCCGTCGCCGACTGCAGATCCTGAACATTCGTGGGAACCAGGCATTCTGCTCAGCCCACTGAGCAGCGCCCCCAAATCCGCGGGGCAGGTAGACAAGCCGGCGCTGCCCCTTCCAGGCAACATCCGCCCGCTCTATCCGGAGATGCTGCGGGCAGCCGGTATCGAAGGCAGCGTGACTCTGCGCTTCGTCATCGATACTATGGGCGCCGTTGAAAACCCCTCAGTGGTAATAGTTCGATCCGACCACGAGCTGTTCGCGAGCACGGTCCGCTCGGCGCTGTCGACGCATCGCTTCCTACCTGCCGAGGCGGGCGGGCGAAAGGTGCGGATGCTGGTGGAGCAGCGGTTCGACTTCGCGATCGAGCACCGCTGAAAAAATGTCATCCCGCACGAGCGAAGCGAGTGTCGGGATCTACCATACCTGCGCCTTGGCCAGCCACGAGAACCGCACAGTAGATCCCGACGCGGCGCTCGCTACGCTCCCGTCTGCGGGATGACAGCTCAAACCGCGTCGGACAACGACGTGAAGTTGAAATCCCTGACGCGCATGCTGGGCATCATCTGGCCCGCCGCCGTTCGCTCCGCGCGCCCAAGCACATCGATCTTGTTCAGCACGAACAGCGGACTTTCATTCCAGCGGAAGTTCTTGAGGCTCCTCGTGATCTTTCCCTTCTCGATGAGAAACAGGCCGTCGCGCGTGAGGCCCGTCAGCATCACCGTGCGTTGATCGAGAAATCGAATGTAGAAGAAGTGCGTGACCAGAATGCCGCGCTCCGTACCGGCGATGAGCTCCTCCGTGCTCTGGCTGCCACCCATCATCTTCAGGCCGCCCAGCGTACCGCCAAAGCCCCCGCCACCTCCGCCAGTCGGCTGTCGTCCCTGGCGCTGTGCCCAGAAGCGTGAGTACGCAAGATTCTTCAGCACACCCTTCTCGATCCAGACGGTGCGCGGCACCGGCAGGCCTTCGTTGTCGAACGGCTGCGCAAGAAGATCCGGATCGACGGGATCCGAGTAGAGCGTGATGCGCTCGTCGGCGATCTTCTCTCCGATCTTTGTGCCCCCGCCGCGCTTCGAGAATGCGCTCCGCCCCTCGTCCGAGCCCCGCGCGTTGAACGATCCCATGATCTGCGGAATGAGGTCGGCCACCGCCTGCGGTTCGAGCACGACAGTGTACTGTCCCGGCTCAATGGCCTGGGGGTTGCGCGACGCCACCGCCTTCTGAGCTGCTCGGCGTCCCAACATCCCGGGATCGATGTCGGACCAGTTCCGCGAGCCCGTTGATGCCCAACCCGAGCCGGTTCCGTCCGGGGTTCGAACGGTGGTGGAAAGACTGACTTCCGTATTCGAGTGAAACGCAAAGAGCCCACGCTTGTTCGCCACGGCTTCCGTGCCCACACCGACCTCCAGAAAACCAGCCACCGCAACATCACCCGCCGACTTCGCTGTTTCCCGCGCCACCTCGATCACCTTGCGCGCTGCAATCGAGCGCGCTTCAGGCGACAGATCGGCGGTGGCCTGCACGTAGGCATTCACTGGCGAATAATTCTGCGGCTCCAGATCCGGCAGCAGCTCCGGATCTTCCGGCGACAGTCGGGCGAGCCGTTCCGACAGCTCGACGGTGCGCTTGAGTGCCCCATCCTCGAGCACGTTCGTTTCCGCGGACGCGCGTCGCTTTCCCACGGTGCTGGTGACCGTGAGGGTGGTATCGGTGACCCCCCCAGATGTCGTGATGCCGCTGTCCGCGAACCGGGTGTTTCCCTGCCAGCCCGACGATATGGTGACGCGTGCCTCGTCCGCGGTGCTGTAGCCAAGAGTGCGACGCGCCAGCGCCTGCGCTTCCTCCCGTGTCATCGCGACGCTCTCGGCGACGGTCAATGCGCGCGGCGTCATGAGGCGCGCCCCGTATTGACGATGTTCACATTCTTGAAACGTGCCGGCGGACAACCATGGCTCACCGAATTGGACTGCCCGGGCTCACCTTTTCCGTCGCCGAACGAGCCGCCAAGCCAGTAGCTGGCCTTTCCGCCAATCATGTCCATGGAGTTCCAGAATTCCGGCGTCTTCGACTGGTAAGCCACGTCTTTCAGCATTCCCGTGATCTTGCCGCCGCGTACCTCGTAGTAGACCTGGCCGGAAAACTGGAAATTGTAGCGCTGATGGTCGATGGACCACGAGCCGCGATTCTTCACGACAATGCCGCGATCGGTACCGGCAATGATGTCGTCGA
>JBKJRV010000485.1:0-18902 GCA_046593115.1 Gemmatimonadaceae bacterium | reverse complement strand
GGGCGCCGAGAACGTGGTTGGGGTTCGTCTGCCGTACAGGACGTCGAGTCCGGACAGCCTGCTGCACGCGCAGCTGCTCATCGACGCGCTTGGTATCGAGGCACGCACCATCGACATTTCGGCGGCGGTGGATGGCTACCTCGCGAGTGAGCCGGAGGCGTCTCCCGGTCGCCGGGGCAACGTCATGGCCAGAATGCGGATGATCGCGCTGTTCGATCTCTCCGCGCGCTACCAGGCCATTCCACTCGGCACCGGCAACAAGACCGAGCGACTGTTTGGCTACTTCACGTGGCACGCGGATGACTCGCCGCCGGTGAATCCACTGGGTGACCTGTTCAAGTCGCAGGTGTGGGCGCTGGCTCGGCATCTTGGCGTCCCCGACGTGATCGTGAGCAAGCCGCCGTCGGCGGACCTCGTATCGGGCCAGACAGACGAGGGCGATTTCGGGATCAGCTACGAGAAGGCGGACGACATATTGCACTGGTTGCTCAGTGGATATGGCGTGACTGAGCTGGTGTCGCGCGGCTATTCGGAGAAGGATGTGGACCTGGTGCGCCGTCGGGTGGATAGCACGCACTGGAAACGCCGTCTGCCGACCGTGGCGATGGTGTCACATACAGCGATCGGGGAGTCGTATCTCCGGCCGGTAGACTACTGAGACAGCATGGCGATTGAAGTAGAGGAAGACACGATCATTGCGAGGCCGCGCGCCGATGTCGCGGCCTTCATGTTCGATCCGCGCAACGACGCGGAGTGGACGACGGGCGTGGTGGAATCGCGTCCGAAGGCCAAGGGACTGATGAAGACCGGTGCGCGGGTGCAGCGGACCGTGGAGTTTGTGGGGCGGCGGCTCGAGTTGGAGTACAAGGTCGTGGCGGCGGACTCCGACAGCTTCGTGGATATGAAGTTGGAGGAGCCGTTCCCGATGCGCATTCGCTATGAGCTCGAGGATTCGCCGAAAGGCACGCTCGTGCGCATCCATGCGAGTGGCGATCCGGGCAGCTTTATCCGTGTTGCGGGTCCTGTGCTGAAGCTGATGGCGAAGCGCAACATCAAGTCCGATTTGAAGGCGCTCAAGAAGTGCGTCGAGTCCGCGAAGCCAAGGCGGAAGAAGTAGTCCTAGCACACTGTAACTTCGCTCCGGTACCGGCGAAGTACGCGGCGGCGGCTGTCATCCCGCGTGAGCGCGCGCAGCGAGCGCCGACCTGTCATCCCGCGTGAGCACGCGCAGCGAGCGAGCGTCGGGATCTACTCTCCCTGCCCAATAGCCTGAATCCGGCTCGCTGTGCCCACCACGGTTGACTATCCGGTCATTACGCCGCGGCCATTGCGAGACTCACCGCCCGTCGCGCTCCGCGCTTGAGCCAACGATGCGCCGCGCGAGCATAGCGAATGAAGTTCGCGCCCGCCCAGGGATAGCGCGCGAAGAAGTCCTGCGGCAGCTGATCGGATTTCAGCAGATTGCACGGCCGGCACGCGACAACGAGGTTGCCCGGCGTGTGCGCGCCGCCATGTGCGAGCGGATGGACGTGATCGAGCGTGGCGACGGCGACGTCGAGCGGTGTCGCGCAGTACACGCATCGACGTCCGCAGTCGCGCATGGTGGCGCGCTTGATCGCGTGTTTGAGTGAGCCCGGCGCAACACGTCCGGGACGACGACGGGAGAGTCCGCGCGGTGCGCGGGGAAGCAGGATGTGGTAGTGAAGGCAACGCCGGGACATTGCACCTCGTTCGCCTCTGGGGCGGATGTGAGAAACCCCGCAGCGGGAGGGCTCCCGGAGCGGGGTTTCCAATGAGTGACACGAGCTGCGCGGCCGGGGTGGCGCGCTGACTCCTGCAGTGCAGGAGTGGGGACAATGGCGACCCGCGAGACAATCGCTTCAGGATCGCACCGTCGAGTCCGACAACGGTGTTCGTCTCATGGGATCATGCAACTCCGCGTGAATGCGGGCGGCGTAGGCGTCGAGAGCGTTTCGCTCCGGCATGGCCGATCCCGGAAAGGGCAGCGGAATGTCGAAGCCATCGCCCTTCATGCGCGGGATGATGTGGACGTGGTAGTGAAAGACGTCCTGTCCGGCGGCCGCACCGCTGTTCACCACGATGTTGAGCCCTTCGGCGCGCGAAATTTTCCTGACGATGGTCCCGAGCCGCGTGGCCACCTGGAAGAGATGGTTCGCGAGCTCGGCCGGCAGGTCCACGAGCGACTCGAAATGCTCCCGCGGAACCACGAGGGTGTGACCTGGATTGACCGGCTGAATGTCGAGGAACGCCAGCGCGAGGGGGTCCTCGTAGCACACCGAGACTTCGGCGGCGCCGCGCACAATGTCGCAGAAGATACAACTGGTGGACTTGGCCACGCCGCGCTCCGTGCTCAGGGTGTGCTCACCTTAGAGCAGAGGCGGTGCCAATGTCTGCGCTCGACTGCGTAACTCAAGCGCGATCCGCAATGCAGAGCCGAATGGGAATAGGCGCCAGCGTGCGAGTGACTGCGTCCGGGTCGATGGCGCCAAGGTGGGATGCGGTCCGCAAACGGTCAAGAGTCGGGTAGCCTGCCCCCGACCTCTCCGAGTATCTTGTGAGCATGGCAACACAGACTCGCGGAGAGCGAAAGGGAGCGGCCGGCCTTGGCCGCGAGGAGCTCCTTGGCGCGTACCGCACGATGCTTCTGTCGCGGAAGCTGGACGACAAGGAGATCCAGCTCAAGCGTCAGAACAAGATTTTCTTCCAGATTTCCGGCGCCGGTCACGAGGCTATCCTCACCGCCGCCGGAATGGTGCTCAAGCCAACCTACGACTGGTTCTACCCCTACTATCGCGATCGCGCGCTTTGCCTGCAGCTCGGCATGACGCCCGCCGAGATGCTGTACGAAGCCGTGGGCGCCGCGATCGATCCGAATTCGGGCGGCCGCCAGATGCCGAGCCACTGGGGCCACAAGGCGCTGAACATCGTCTCCTCGTCGTCGCCGACCGGGACGCAGTTTCTGCAATCGGTGGGGTGCGCCGAAGCATCGTTGCGGGCAAAGCTGCTCAGCATTACCGACGGATTTCAGAATGACGAAGTCGTCTACGTCTCCACTGGCGATGGGACCACGAGCGAGGGCGAGTTCTGGGAGTCGCTCAACACCGCCTGCAACTTGAAGCTGCCGGTGGTCTACGTGGTCGAGGACAACGGCTATGCGATCTCGGTACCGGTCGAGGTGAATACGGCCGGTGGGTCCATCTCGAAGCTCGTCGCCTCGTTCCCGGACCTCTACATCGAGGAAGTGGATGGGTGTGACCTGATCGCGAGCTACGAGACCATGCAGCGCGCGGTGCAGTACGCGCGGAAGCGGAAGGGGCCTGCGCTCGTACACGCGAAGGTGATCCGTCCCTATTCGCATTCGCTGTCCGACGATGAAGTGATGTACCGTCCTGCCGCGGAGCGCGAGGCCGATGCCGTGCGCGATCCGCTCACGGTGTTTCCGCGCTGGCTGATTGCCGAGGGACATGCAACAGAGGCCGAGCTCGCGCGCATGCTGGAGGAAGTAGAGGCCGAAGTGCTCGCCGCGACGGATGATGCGCTTGGCCAGCCACAGCCCGGCGCCGACACGGTGCATTACGCTGTGTATTCGCCCGACGTCGATCCGACCAGCGAGCAGTTCGACACCGAGGACGATCCACAGTTCTCGGGGAACGATACGACGATGGTCGATCTACTCAATGTCTGCATGAAGGACGAGATGCGGCGCGACCCGAAGATTCTCGTGTTCGGGCAGGACGTCGCTGATGTCTCGCGCGATCAGCACCTGGGCAAGGTGAAGGGCAAGGGTGGCGTCTTCAAGGTGACGTGGGGGCTGCAGAAGGAGTTTGGCAGTGCGCGCGTCTACAACTCGCCGCTTGCGGAAGCCAACATTGCCGGTCGCGCGATCGGTCTGGCGACGCGCGGGTTCAAACCGGTCGTCGAGATTCAGTTCTTCGACTACATCTGGACCGCGTACATGCAGCTGCGCGATGAGCTCGCAACGATGCGCTGGCGGTCCAACAACGCGTTCTCGTCACCGCTCGTGGTGCGGGTGACGTACGGTGGATACATCCGCGGGGCGATTTATCACTCGCAGACGGGTGCGTCGCTGTTCACGCACTGCCCTGGCCTGCGGGTGGTCTGTCCGGCAACCGCGCTCGACGCCAATGGATTGCTTCGCACGGCGATCCGCTGCGACGATCCCGTGATCTTCCTCGAGCACAAGCATCTCTACCGGCAGACGTATAACAAGTCGCAGTATCCCGGGCCGAACTTCATGATTCCGTTCGGCAAGGCGAAGGTGGTGCGGCCCGGCTCACAGATCACGGTCGTGACCTACGGCGCCACGGTGCAGCGTGCGGTTGTTGCCGCCAATGCGATGGCCGATGAGGGTATCGACGTCGAGGTGATCGACCTGCGCTCGCTGTCGCCGTGGGACAAGGAAACCGTGTTTGCGTCGGTGAAGAAGACGTCGCGCGTCATCGTGGCCTACGAGGATTCGATTTCGTGGGGGTATGGGGCCGAGATCGCGGCGTCGATTGCCGACGAGTGTTTCGCGTGGCTGGACGCGCCGGTGAAACGGGTGGCGTCGACGGACACGTTTGTCGGGTATGCCCCGCAGCTCGAGGACGCGATCCTGCCGCAGGTGGACGACTTCAAGCGCGCGTATTCAGACATCGCGAAGTTCTGAGCCTGTCATCCCGCGGGAGGGAGTGCAGCGAGTGAGCACACTGTCATCCCGCGGGAGCGAGCGCACTGTCATCCCGCGTGAGTGAGCGTCGGGATCTACTGCCCCCACTCGATAGCCAGCTATGAGTGATGGAGGGTAGATCCCGACACGCGCTTCGCTCGTGCGATGACAGTGCGTCGCTTCGCTCATGCGGGATGACATTTGCTGGGGCTTCGCTCGTGCGGGAGGACAGTGCGTCGCTTCGCTCGTGCGCGATGACAATGTTCGTGAGGCTCCGCCCATGCGGGATAACATTTGCTGGGGCTTCGCTCATGCCGGATGACCTGCAAACAAAACGCCCGCCACCGATTACTCGGTGGCGGGCGTCCAAATTCGAATTCTCAGTACGTAAACGTGGTGATCTGTCGGCCATCGCCGAGACCGCCGCCGGTACCCGCACCGGTAAACGTCCCGGTGAACGTCTCCGCAGCTCTGCCCTTGCGACGCACCGTGACGACATAGTCCGTAGACGTCGCATTGCACTCGTCGTAGTAGTCCACGCGCACAATGTACGTGCCGCGCGGGGGTGCCGAATTCCACGTGATATTCTCGGCCCGCCCTTCCTCGACGCAGCCGACGTTGGAATCCAGGTCGAGCGTTCCACCACTCGCGGCGACGTCATTGCCGTAGAACACCTCTTCACCACTCGGGTCTACGACGTGGAGATCCACATCTGCCCGGGTGTTCCATGACAGCGTGACCTGAACGTCACCCGTACCGACATTCACAATGTTCACACTCGTCGATGCTTCCGAGCCGATTGCGCCGGCCGCATTGGCCACCGCGTAATTCACGGTCACTGCGCCCGACTCCGTGGTGCCGTACGTGGCCAGCAGCGTCGCGAGCGTCACGTTCGCGGGGAGTGTGATCTCGTAGAAGCCCACCTTACCGTCAACGCTCACGTAAATCTTTCGGAAGGCGGACGAAGACGACACCACCACCTCTCCCGTCCCTCCCTGCGCAATCGCGGAACTCGTGGTCGCGCTGGCAGTCGGCCCGCCGCTGGCGGCCGGCACCGTGCCTGTCTTCAGCGTGGCCGTCCCGCCACCCTCGACAGACAGAGACTCCAGTACCTTTGCAACCGAATTGGCGGGCGGACCAGATGGCGAATCGCCGCCGCATGCCGTCATGAGTATGGCCGCTGCACCGAACGCGGTCAGGGACTGTGCTACCGTGCGAAAATCAACTCGCATAAAGAACCTCATCGAATGGATTGGAAGTCAGCGAACCGGCCGTTAGCCCGTCCGACCGTTCAGCCTTCAGAATTGTGCGCCCGAAATAATCGTGCGCCTCAAGACTGGTCCGCCTTCAGAAGTGTGCGCCTCAAGAGTTGCGCACGGATCGCAATTTGAACAGGGGGAGTTTGCGGGTCTGTGCTCAATGTCACTATTGCGGTTTCGCGGACCGCTCAAAAACCACCCGCCCACCGACGACCGTCATCACAACCCTCGCGTCCCGAATACTCTCGGGAGCAATGCGTGTGAGGTCGCGGTCGATCACCACGAAGTCCGCGAGCTTGCCGCGCGCGATACTGCCTCGGCTTTTCTCATCAAAGGAGGCATATGCACTGCCCATCGTATACGCACGCAATGCATCCTCGACGCTGATCTTCTGCGTGGGCACCCACCCGTCGGGGTTCCGATCATCGAGTGTCCGCCGAGTGACGGCTGCGTAGATCCCCTCGAGCGGGGTCGGGGGCGCGACGAACCAATCGCTGCCAAAGGCCAGTCGCGCATTCACGTCGCGCAGATCCCGAAAGGCGTAGGTAGTTCGACTCCGCTCGGCGCCGATGACTTTCTCCGCCCACCGGCCGTCGTCGATGGCATGATAGGGCTGCATGCTCGCAATGACGTCGAGCGCGGCGAACCGGGGAATATCCGCAGGCGCAATGTGCTGTGCATGCTCGACGCGAAAGCGGCGGTCGCGAGCGCCGTTCTCGCGAGCGACGCGTGCAAAGATATCGAGCTGCGTGCCGATCGCCCTGTCGCCGATGGCGTGGACGAGGACCTGGAGACCTGCGCGATCGGCGCCAGACGTCCACTCGTAGAGTTGTTCGGGCGTGGTGACGAAGAGTCCCGAATCGTTCGGCGAATCCGTGAACGGCTCAAGCATTGCCGCGGTATGCGAGCCGAGTGACCCATCGACGAATCCCTTAAGTCCACCAATGCGAAGCCAGTCGTCGCCGCGGCCGCGGGCGGCGATGGTGTCACGAAGTCGCTGCCAGCTCGACAGCGGAACCGCGGCATAGATGCGCGTCCGCAGGCGGCCCGCCGCGCGGGCACGCTCGAAGATCGCGAGCTCCCACCACGATCCCATGTTGTGCACCGAGGTCACTCCTCGCGCTGCCACATACTTCATGGCGGTGTCGAGAGCGAAATCAGCTTGCTCGGGCGTGGGGTCGGGTTCCCGCTGGCCAACCAGATACTGCGCGTTGTCCTTCAGGATCCCGGAGGGATCCCCGAGTGCATCGCGTACGATCTCGCCGCCGTTGACATCCTTCGTTTCGCGTGTGACTCCGCCGGCACGTAACGCCGCACCGTTCGCGAGCGACATGTGGCCGTCCAGCCGGTTGATCCAGACGGGAGTATCGCGCGTAACCGAATCGATCCAGTCGCGGCGCGGAAGCTCTCCTCCCCAGTTCTGGTGATCCCAGTCGCCACCGGTGATCCAGGCACCAGCCGGCGCCGTCTTCGCAAAGGCGGCAATGCGCGCAATGAACTCGACCGGCGTTCTCGCGTCCCTGAGCTGCACCGAGGACAGATTCAGCCCGCTCGTCACGAAGTGCACGTGCGAGTCGATGAATCCCGGCACGACCATCTGCCCACCGGCGTCGATCACCCGCGCGCCCGAGCCGGCAAGCTTCCGTATGGCGGCGGTCGATCCGACGGATGCAATCCGGTCTCCACTCACCGCAAACGCTGTTTCCCAGGGCCGCGAGGGATCACCGGTCCAGACCCGCGCATTCACGACGGCGAGCGTGATGCCGTTGCCCCCAGCGCGTGCCGTCATGCAGGAGGCGGTGACATGGAGGAGTAAGGCTCCGAAGACCAACTTCGCGTTTCGCATCGCTTCATTTGGCTATTGAGTGAAAACAGTCACCAACTCACGCAGCACGCAGGACGCACCAGAAGACGCGCAGCAGGCTTTACTCCGCCCGCAGCGCGGCCGTCGGACTCACGCGGGTTACACGACGGGCCGGAACCAGCGCCGCCACTAGCGCCACAATGGTAAGTGCGGCCAGCGCGATCGCAAACGGTGTCGCAATGCCACCAGACGCACGCGGCATCAAATATGGCAGACTGCTCCCGAGCAGTTTCGTCATGATGATCGCGAGCACGAGTCCCGCCACCGCGCCAATCCCCGCAAATCGCCCCGCCTCGGCCAGAAAGCCCACGACCAGCCGCTGAGACGTTGCGCCGAGCGCCATGCGCACGCCGATCTCGCGTTGTCGTTGCACTACCGCATACCCAATCACGGCGTACAGGCCAAGTGCGGCCAGCACGAGCGCCGCTCCGCCCAGCATGCTGAGCACCTGCGTGCCGATGCGAATCGGAAAGAGTGGCACCGAGCTGTAGGAGTCGAGGGTCGTCGGGCTGAGGACCGACAGCCGCGAATCCACTGACGATACCTCGCGGCGAACGGCCGACACCAGCGCCAGCGGCTCACTCTCCGCGCGCACATGCAGGACGATGGAGGAGCTCGACGACTGTGCGAGCGGCAGATACATGAAGGGTGGTGACGGCTCGTCCAGGGGAGCCGTGAACTCGTACTTGCCGTCGCCAGCCACGCCAATCACGGAGAGCTGCAGGCCATCCACCTCGACGCGTCTCCCCACTGGATCCACCTGTCCCCAGAACTTCCGCGCGAACGCCTCGTTCACCATCACGACCGGTTGCGCGTCGTTACGGTCGGCGGCAGCGATCGAGCGTCCCCGGACGACCGGAATGCCCATCGTCTCGAAGTAACCGGAATGTACGCGGTTGATGAGGAAATTCATCGACTCTCCCGGACGGGGGACGTATCCCTCCACCCGCGCATCACGCCTGGAATAGCCAATGAAGCCCAGCGGAACGAACGTGGCCGCGGAAGCCGTCTTCACGCCTGGAATCGCGCGAAGTCGCTCCAGCACCTGCTCGGTCAATTGCCGCCGCTCAGCCTGATCCGCTACACCGGCGACCTCGAAATCAACGGTCGCGAGCAGCACTCTCTCTGCATCACGAAAGCCGCGATTCACCTGCGACAGCTCGTCGAGCCGCCGCAGAAACAGCCCCGCGCAAACAAGGACGGTCAGCGAAAGCGCGAACTGGGCGCCAACGAGAGCACCGCGAATCCATCCACGCGCGGCCGTGGTGCCACGCGACCCACCGGTGAGGGAAATTCGCTCCGCGCCGCGCGCGGTCCTCAGCGCCGGGGCAAGACCAAACAGGAACACCGTTGAGATCCCGACTGCGGTCAGTCCGAGAATCACGCGCGCACTGAGTGAGGTGTCCACCGCCATGGGCAGCGGCGAATCCGGGAAGAATGCGCCGAACGACGCCTGCATCCATTGCGCGAGGCAGAGCCCCAGTACAACACCCGCGACTGCCAGCAATAGGCTCTCGGTCATGAGTTGGCGCACAATGCGCGACCGGTGGGCGCCAAGTGCGAGCCGCACCGCCAGCTCGTGTTCGCGCGCGGCGCCGCGCAGCATGAGGAGATTGGCGACGTTCGTGCAGACGATCAGCAGCACGAGCACGGTGATCGCCAGCATGATGCCGAACAAGGGCTTCAGCAACTCGGTCGGTCCCACGTCGAGCGTCCTGGCGGATAGTCCCCGGTCGCGATCGGCTTCGCTCGCCGAGGCCAGGCGCGTGCCAAGGACACGAGCTTCAGCGCGCGCCGCTTCAAGTGTCGCGCCGGGCGCGAGGCGGCCGAACACACTCAGCCACCGAATGTTGCGATCGTCCAGAATCGTGGTGCTCCCCGTGATCACGGGATGCATGGTCGCCGGCAGCCAGATATCGAACGCCAGCCCGGCAATCGTTCCCTTGAAGTCGGGCGCGGCCACGCCAACAACCGTCAGCTCATGTTCGTTGATCCATACCCGCCTGCCGAGCACCCCGGGATCAGCGGCGAAGCGACGCCGCCACAGTCCATCGCTGATGACCGCGACGGGTTCACGTCCGGCAACGGAGTCTTCGCCAGGGAGAAATCCGCGCCCCAGACGGGGACGCGCGTGGAGTACGTCGAAGTAGTTGGCGCTGGCGAGCAGCCCCCAAACAGGTTCGGCGTGCCGCGCCTCATCCTGCGCGGTGCGCAGATTGAACCGGCGGATGGACGATGCCGCAACTCCCTGAAAGAGCCGCGCGCCGGCTCCGGCTTCCGCGTCTCGCACCTCGCGAAACGCGGGATACGAGAGCCCGCCCTTTGCGGTCGCGGTCGTCATCTCAAGCGTGACCAGCCGGTCGATCTCAGGCACTCCCCGCACCGATCGAAAGACGAGCCCTTCCATCCACGCGACCACCGTTGCTGTCGCGCCGATGCTCAGGCCGAGGCACAGGATGATGGTGGCCGTGGCGAGCGCCGACTTCCGCATCATCCGCAGCGCGAACGACGCATCCTGAAGCATCTCTCGAACGGTGTTCATGACAGGTCGTCGATCAGGGAAGTACTCCCTGGTTTTGCGCGAGCACAAGGCACGCGGTGGCCGCCACCGCGGGCAGCGCCTGGAAGTAGAGAATCCTTCGATTCACGGTCGCCGCACCGAACGCTCCGGCAACGACAACGCATCCGAGGAAGAACAACTTGATGGCGTACCCGTCGGCGCCGAGGCTGAGACCCCAGAGCAGACCGGCAGCGAGGAATCCGTTATAGAGCCCCTGATTTGCCGCGAGACCCTTCGATTGCTGCGCGAACTCCGGGGTCGTCCGAAAGACGCGCATGCCAGTCGGCGTGGTCCAGAGAAACATTTCCAGGACCAGGAAATAGAGGTGGAGAAGTACCACCAGAACGATCAGTACGTTCGCGAGTGTTGCCATTCACACCCTGGTCGGGGGAAGGATGCTGCGCGCGCTCAGCGTCGAGTGGCGTCCGCGTAGGCAAATTGTACCAAAGCCGCCGGCTTGATGAAGCCACCGCCGTACCTGGCATCAAATTCCGCGGTTGGCTTCGATGCGACAATCTTCTCCAGACTTGCACCGGCCCTGACCTGACGTCGAACGCGATCGCGGACCGTTGCGAGCATGTCGCGGTCGGCGCGCATGGTGGTCCGATTGGTGGTGGCGCCGTGACCCGGAATGACGGTGGTGCTGTCGTTGATCATCGCCAGGATGCGGTCCATACCGCGGATCACGCCGCTCAGCGAGCCGCCGCTCGACACGTCAACGAACGGATACCCGCGGAAGTACACGTCGCCCATATGGATCACATTGGCTCGGCGAAAGTAGACTACCGCATCACCGTCCGTATGGGCGGCCGGCAGATGGATCGCGGTGATTGCATCACCGTTGACGTGGAAGGTCACGGTATCACTGAAGGTCACCACGGGCAGCGCGGAGGACGGAGACGGCAGCACCTCGCTCTTCGCGAACTCGATGAACTGTTTCGTGGACATCCGCCGGCGAACGTTGTCGTGCGCGACGATGAGCGCGCCCGCCTTCCCCATGTTTTCATTGCCACCCGTATGGTCGCCGTGCCAGTGCGTGTTGAGCACAAAGCGCACGGGCCGATCGGTAAGCGCGGCGATGGCGGCGAGAATTTTGGGTGAGAGTGGCGCATACTGGTCGTCCACAACGAAAACGGCTTCGGTGCCAATGGCGAGGCCGATGTTGCCGCCCCTGCCAAACAGGGCGTACACGCCCTCTGCAACGCGCTCAGTTCGTATCTGCACTGAATCCAGACTCTGCGCCACCGCGCCCAGCGGAACGATGGTGCCGACAACCACAAGAACTGTGAAGAACAACGATCGGAACTGCATGTGAGGATCTCGCTCCGGGAAAAATTCGAGTGTCCCTGCCCTGGACCTATCTCAGCGCCTCAGTAACGGCGTCGAACAAAGGCCATTCGTCAAACACCGCGCCACCTGTCGGCTTCGGCTGCGCACCCCACAGCACGATCACAACCTTCGCCGCAGGGTTCACGTACAGGTGCTGTCCGTGGATGCCTACCGCTTCAAACGCTCCGTCCCGTTGCGACGCCGGCGTCTCCGCTGTCCACCAGAGATATCCGTAGGCCAACGGCGTTCCGCCGCGCAGCAACCTGGGGGTGGTCGCTTCCGTGATCCAGCCAGCGGGAAGAATGGCCTCCCCGCCTGCGAAACCGCCATTCTGGAAGAATAGCCCGAAGCGGCCATAGTCGCGGAGTGTCGCGCTGAAGCCGCTGCCGCCGATCTCGATCCCGTCAGGCGAGTCGAGCCACCAGTTGGCGTCGGCCTCCATCCCGAAGCGGCTCCAGATCCGGTCGGACAGGTACATCGCGAGTGATTGCCCTACTGCACTTCGCAGGATTTCCGCGGCAACCAGCGTCTCACCGGTGCTGTACGTGTTCACCGTGCCCGGTGGTGCCGCCCGCCGGAGACTTCGCATCACCGACAGCGCTGAGCCCGGTCGCTGTGAAATTTGCGCTTCCAGAAGACGGCGGCGATCCGACGTGGGATCAGTGTAAGTCTCCGTCCAGCCAACTCCCGACGACATCATGAGGACGTCGCGCACAGACACGCTGTCGTACGCGCTTCCGAAGAGCGCCGGCACATACCGCGTGACGTGGTCATCGAGGCTGCCGATCTTTCCCTGCTTCACGGCGGCGCCGATGAGTGTCGAGGTGATCGACTTCGCGATCGACATCGACATCCACCGCGTACGCTCGGAGTTCCCGAGCCGATAGCGCTCCAGCGCAATGCGTCCATCCTTGAGCACGAGGATGGCCGCTACCCGGTTAAGCTCGAGATACTGCTCGAGATCGTACCTCTGGCCGCGATGCGCGAAGACCACATTCCCCAACGGCGCAGCCGACGGCGGCAGCGGCATCGGCGTTGGCGCCCGCCGAACCGTCCGTGTGGGGAACAGCCGATCGATGTTCCTGAAGGTATTGGCCGCCATCTCAGGTGTGAGCACGCCGTCGTAAATCTGGCGAACCGTCCCGATCGGTTCCGATGCGTGGGGATATGCATCGCGCACTGCCGTCGTGGTGGCATCGCGCGGAACTGACCGCACGCACGCTGCGGTTGTCGCCACCAGTGCCGACGCCAGGCACAGCCACGCCATGCTTCGCACAGTCATCGGCATTCTCACTTGGGACGCAGCAGCTCGCGGAATGATGCGTGGTCGCCGAGCAGCGACAGGTCGATATCGGTGTGCAGATCAACCCCGTAACAGTAGCCGCGCGCCAACCCGCCGCGGAGCGCGGTCATCGCCTGCTCAGCATCACCAAGCGTCGCAAGGATTCTCGCGATCCACACGAACTGGGCTCCAAACCGGAATCGACCGGTTTTCGTTCGAAGCGTTGTCACGGCGTCCCTCGCATCCCCCTCTTTACCAATGCGACCGGCAATCGCACCAGCAAAGCCAATCAGGTCGACATTGCCAGGTGACCTGAGGAGTAGTGAACGCACCGTGGCATGTGCTTCTTCCCATCGCCCGCGCTCGCAGAGAGCTCGCGCGACCGCCAGCCGGTATTTCTCGGGACGCTCGTCCTCACGCAGCTGTTCCTCGTACCAGCCAATCGCCCCCTCGGCGAGCAACAGCCCATCACCGGGTCGTCCGTGTGCCCGCAGCTCACGCGCAGCATCGAGCATGACGTCACCAGCATCCGCGAATCGATCGGGCGGAAACGCGCAGGCTTCGTCAACTCGAGCCTGCAGCGTCGCCACATCACCGAAAGCCGACAGCGCGCGAGTTTCATACATCAGGGCGCTCATGGCTTCGGGATGATGCACCCGGCCTCGACGCGCCGCCTCGAGCTCGCTGGCGTGGTCGCCCAGCATGTGATACGCCTCGGTAAGACGTCGCCAGTGCGGTGTCCATGAAGGGATCCAGCCGCGGTCGGGATCGAGTCGCTCCAGCGCATCGACCGCCGCGCGCGGCTGATTGCAGAACAGCGCTTCCCTACCCAGCCACGAGAGCACCTCGGTTCCCGGGACCATCTCGGCGCCACGCCGAGCGATGCTCAGCGCCTGCAGGCGCTGGCCGCTGAGACAGGCGGCGAGGTAGTCGCATCCGAGCTTCTCAAAGGCGGAAAGGCGCGCGCGTTGCGGTGACGAAGTAAGCTCGGCTAGAATCGCTTCGGCCTGCTCCCATTCTTCCACGTTGCAGCTCGCCTGGATTGCCCAGAGGATCGGCAACGCAAATCCTTCCTTCGCACTGCCAGCGCGAAGCAGATGCGGAATCGCGGCCCTGAAGTCGCCGCGCAGATGCAGCTCAGCCCCGAGCGCGAACTCGCGGTGGTCTTCGAGGTTAGGCGCCTGCGCCACCGCGCTGGCCCAGGATGCAAACCGGGGATCGAGATGCCCGGCGAGCATGCCGCTCACGCGACGGCGCAACTCATTGGCGGCGTCCCACGGTCGCTCCCGTGGCGCGGACACATTACCGATGGTCTCGAGCACACGACCTCCGGCAGGCTCGGCAACCTTTGCCTGAAAACACCACCGCTCATCGCTCAGGAAGTACGAGCCCGATACCAGAATTCCGGTATCGCCAGAAGCCTGAGCAGGCTCCTCCGGGCGTTCCGTAGTTACGACGTCAACGACACGACTCTCCACGATTCCCTGTGCGATCGCGTCGCACACCAGGCGCCCGATGAAATCCAGTGCCGGGTCGCCGCCGAGGTTTTGAAATGGGACAATCGTTACCCGCTCGCGGCCGCGCGGGCGGGCGAGCTCGTTCGAGCGAATCGGACTACCCGCATTAACGGTAGGGAGAGTGGACCGGGAGCCGGGATTGGATGGACCCCAATTATCGCGAGGAGGACTGGCTCCGTTGGCGCCAGCAGGGGCAGCCGGATTGGCGGGACTGATGCGGTCGGCTATACGCGGCCGGGCGCGAATGGCTTCGACCAGGGCGGCCGTCTGCCCCGATGGCTCCTCCCCGAAATCTCGCTGAAGCCGGTGTGCGAAATTCGCATACGCTTCCACCACACCAGTCTCGTCGCCCACTCGATCGAGCAGCGCCATGAGCTGGCGCAACCCGGCCTCGTCATCCTGGGCGAGAGCGGCGGCGCGCCGAGCACTGGCGACGGCCGCGGGTACCTGACCGGCGCGCTCGTGCTGCTCAGACAGTGTCCAGGCCGCGCGCACAGCGCGTTCGCGGAGGTGCGTGCGAGTGTCGTCGAGCCACCGATCGAACTCGGCCGCGCGTTCGACGGCGAATCCCGGAAGCAGATCACCACCGTACACGCCGAGCGCTTCGTCGAGTGCGCCTCTGTTCAGGGCAGCGTCGAAGGCGCATGCGTCGCACCAGAGACGCGATCCGTTCACAGCGACCGCGTCCGTGCCGCGCGACATGACGATGTCCTTGCCGAGCGCCTGACGGAGCTGATGCAGCGCTTGTCGCAACGCATTTCGCCCGCGTGCCTCCGGCAGGTCCGGCCAGAACATGGGCAACAGGAGATCGCGCCTTTGAAAACCGGCGGCAGTGGTCTGCGCCAGGTATACGAGCAGCGCCAGACGCTTCGGCTGGACGAGCACGGCGGAGACTTCGCGCCCCTCGGCGTCGCGCAGATCTACCTGACCCAGAGTGCGCAGACGAAACATGATGCCGGTCGCGGAGATAACGGTGACGAAACGTCCAGATAACGGCGGTGGCGTATTGTCCGGCGAACGTACGAGGGAATGCGCCAGCGAGCAACTCATGCGGCTCGACCGACACAGTGCTTCTCATGCCTGGAGCGTCATCATGTCCCGATTTTCGCACACGTTCCTCAAGCTCCCGAGCCTGCTCGGGGCGCTCACGCTGTTGCTCGGCGTAGGCGTCTCCGCCGGTGGTCAGGAGCCTGCCTCCACCACTGGTGCGCCCGAAACCCCTCTGCCCAAAGAAGGCACACGCGTCCGCTTGTGGATTTCGAGCCAGCCGGTATCGCCGTTAAGTGCCTCGCGCCGGACCGGGCCACCCGCAGGGCAAGGCGTGCGGACGAACGCTCAGGTCATGCGCACGCTCCGGAAGCACATAGGCACTCTGGTGGCGGTCACTGCCGATTCGATTGTGATGACGGAGGCTGGAAGCGGTCGGCGCATCGCGATTCGGCGAACGCATCTCGCGCAATTCGACAGCTCCGCCGGTCGCAAGTCGCGGGTCCTTCGATCCCTGCTCGGCGCCCCGATCGGATTTGCGACTGGGGCGGTGCTGTGCTCCCCGGGTGGGAGCTGGGGCGCCGCTGGTTGCGCCATCCTTGGCGTCCCGATCGGCGTTGTGACTGGCGCTTTCTACGGCGGCGAGCGGTGGCGCCGCGTTCGCCTCCCCGCCTCTAACCGGAGTGCGTAGTCAATCCATGCTGTCAGGGGGATTCTTGAGACGCTCACTTCCGCTGATCATCACCGTGGCCATCATCGCCGTTCTGGCCTTCACTCGACCCGGCGGCGGCAAGCCGATGAAGACCGGAGGAATAAGTCACGGGGAGACGGACACCGCTCGCGAGGCGGGGTCAGTCGTCCGCTGACCGATCGACCCTGGGCCGGAAAGGCATTCGGAGGGCGCCACGCCCGTAGCGCAACAAAATTACTCCTGGCACGAGCAGCGTGAGTCCGACAAGGGCGGTTGTCCACCGCGGCTCGGTTACGGCGGCAGCCACCAGCCGCAGAGTACCCTGGACGAGCAGAATCACACCGAGAATCGTAGCCACCCAACGGATGGGTCGGGGCTGGGTCGCAGTGGATTCTGCGGCTTTGAACTCAGACAGCGTGGGCATGCCGCCACGACCTCGCTGCCAGGCTATTGCCGAGCTTTCTTCGCCGGCCCCGCCGCCGGAGTCAGTCGCAACAGCTCTCCCTTGTCGCCATCCACGAGCAGGAGTACGGCACCATCGGGCGATTCGATGACGTCACGAATACGCTTGTCCATATTGATCATTTCGACGGCCGACACCTTGTTGCTGTCCAGCGTGAGCCGGATGAGCGCCTTGGACGACAGGCCACCCAGCAGCGCGTTGCCGCGCCATCCCGCGAACCGGCGGCCGGAGTAGAACACGAGTCCGGACGGCGAGACGGATGGCGTCCATGCCAGTACCGGCTTCTCGAACTCCTTGCTCGTGATGTGGTCGGGAATGTGGCTGCCGTCGTAATTGTCGCCGTTGCTGACGACAGGCCAGCCGTAGTTGCGACCCGCCATCGTGACGTTGACTTCGTCACCGCCTGCGGGACCCATCTCGTGGATCCAGAGCTGCTTCGAAGCCGGGTTGATGGCGGAGCCCAGCGCATTGCGGGACCCCACGGTCCAGATGTCGCCGAGTGCACCCTGCCGGCTCACGAATGGATTGTCGGCGGGAATGGAACCGTCGGGATTGATACGAACGATCTTGCCGACGTTGCTGGCGAGATCCTGCGCGGGATCGAAGCGCATGCGGTCGCCGGAGGTGATGAACAGCTTGCCGTCGGATGCAAACGTCAAGCGTCCGCCAAAATGGCCGCGCCCGATCATCTTCGGCGTCTGCCTCCAGATCACTTGCACATCGCGCAGCTGCATCCCTTCGAGGCGGCCGCGCGCCACGGCCCCACCTTTCAGTTGATTGTCGGTGAGGTCGACGAAATTGCCGAACCGGGGATCGCCCGTTTCGCGTGCGTCCGCTGGCTGCTGCTCCGCGAGCTCCGCGTAGGAGAAGTAGACCATCCTGTTGCGCGCGAAGTCTGGATCCACTGCCACGTCGAGCAGCCCGCCCTGTCCGCGGTGCGCGACCGCGGGAAGTCCGGTGATTGACGGCGAAAGCGTTCCCCGATGGTAGATGCGGAGGCTCCCGGCCTTCTCGGTTACCAGCAGTCGGCCATCGGGCAGGTAGGCCATCCCCCACGGATTGTCGAGCTCGGCCAGTCGTTCAATAGCGACACGACCGGACTGGGTGCGTACCACAGTACTGCTGCCGGTGCTGTTCGATTGCGCCAGGAGGGGGGTGGCGCCGAGTAGTGAGGCGGCGAGGAGGGTCGGGACTATTCTGGTCATGCTATTTCCGCCTGTTCAGTCTGAGTGTCTTGATTGCGTGTTCAACACTCGGGCGCATCAATCATGCCGAATACGCGCCGTGGGGCCTCACCTGGCGCAGGCGCCCGGATAGATTGGGGTACACCCGCGTCAGCGTCCCGCCGTTCACCACCCCACCACCGTCCTGTTTTTGGCCACCAACATCTGGTTCTGGGTCGGCTTTAATGCCTTCGTCCTCGCCATGCTTGCGCTCGACCTCGGCGTCTTCCATCGGAAGGCGCACGTCGTCAGCGCGAAGGAAGCCGCATCGTGGACCGCGGTCTGGGTCACGCTTGCGCTCATCTTCTGCGCGGGCCTCTACTACTTCAAGGGAAGTGAAACGGCGCTGACGTTCCTCACCGGCTACCTCATCGAGGAGTCGCTGAGCATCGACAACATCTTCGTCATCGTCATGATCTTCGCGTACTTCAAGGTCCCGGACGAGCACCAGCATCGCGTGCTCTTCTGGGGGATCCTTGGTGCCCTGGTCATGCGAGGCCTGTTCATCGGCCTCGGCTCGTTCCTTATCGAGCGCTTCCACTGGATTCTCTACATCTTCGGCGCGATGCTCGTGATCACCGGTGTACGCATGGCGTTGCGCCATGACGAGCACTTCGACGCAGCGCAGAATCCGGTGCTGAAGCTCGTTCGCCGGTTCCTGCCTGTGACGGAGAAATATCACGGCAAGAACTTCTTCGTGATGGAGCAGGGACGACGGCTGGCGACGCCGCTGATGGTCGTGCTCATTCTCGTCGAGTTCACCGACTTGATCTTCGCCATCGACTCCATCCCCGCGATCTTTGCGGTGACGACGGATCCCTTCATCGTCTACACGTCGAATATTTTCGCGGTGTTGGGCCTCCGGTCCCTGTACTTCCTGATGGCGCGCGTCGTCCACCGCTTCCACCATCTGAAGTACGGGCTCGCGATCATTCTCGTCTTCGTCGGCACGAAGATGTTGATCGAGAAGTACGTCGATTTCCCTATCTGGGTCTCGCTGGTTGTGATTATCGTGGTGCTGGCGGGCTCGATCGTCG
>JBKJRV010000484.1:0-3653 GCA_046593115.1 Gemmatimonadaceae bacterium | reverse complement strand
ATTGGAGACCGGGACGCAGTCAAACAGCATGGACCGTGATGGCGGAGCCTGTCGCTCGACGTCGATCCCTGAGCAGGGTGTTGATTTCACCTGTCGCCTGGTGACGCTGCGGCAGCGCCTTGATCTTGTTCTCCGCGAGTATCCAAGGTGGGATATCGTCGACTCCCTGGTGGAGGCAAGAATGCCTCGCCAGGAAGTCCATCGCGACACCAGGCAAACCGACAGCGTATTCGTGGATTCGGCGTATTCCGGGGAGCCATATCCGACACACACACTTGTCATGGCCACCCACGTTGTGAACGGCCTGTCGATGGTGATAACAAAATTGGATTTCGACGAGGGCAGGGCCGGAGCAGTCACGGCATCAGCGAGGAAGGCGGCCCGGTTCCGCTCGCATCGATAGATCATGCATCGACTCGTGGTCGCAGCGACCTTTCTTGTGGTATTTGCCTGCAATCGCACCAACCCGGTGACGACCGGCTCATCAGTTACTGGCGCATGGGGTGGCGACCACGCCGCGCTCACCCTGCACGATTCGGGCGGCAATATCGAGTATGATTGCGCGCACGGCGGTCTCACCGCGGCGCTGCGACCCGGTGCGGATGGCGCGTTCGATGCGCCAGGGTTCCATGTGCGAGAGCACGGCGGTCCGATCAGTATCAATGAGATAGTTGATTCCCTCCCTGCCAGATTTCTCGGAACCGTGAAAGGCAGCGAAATGACGCTCCGAGTCCGAGTCGGCGATGATACGCTGGGCCCCTATGCCCTGCGCCGAAACACAACAGCGCGATTGATGAAGTGCCTCTGACGGTGAGCTGAAACGTGTTCGGTTTGCGCGTTAGCATTGGCACCCGTTGGCGGGCGCGCAAAGGGGGCGCCACTCACGTGACGCCCCCTTTGCCCACGCCGAGTCCTGTTACGGCTTCATCATGGTCAGACCCGTGACCATCCCATCGGTGTTGTGCGCGAAACGAATGCCGTACACGCCGTCCGTTGACTTGAGCTTTCCCGCGGTAACCAGCGTCGCCTTGTCGTAACTGCCGACGACTGTGCCGTTGATGGCACACTCGACCTTGTCACCCTTCACCGAGACCGCGATCTCCTGCGTCACGGGCTCGCCCGGGCCAGCAGCCTTGTTCACCGCGGCGTGCATCTCTCCGCGACCGTTCACCTGGAACGGTGCGGGACCGAAGCCGCGCACGATGAATTTGCCGCTGCCGTACGCCGCACAGTAGAGGTAGCTCTGTGCGTCGGTGCCCATGTCGTTGCCGGCGATCACGATCCCGTAGGGATGCGGATGGTCGTTGATCGACATGTACTTCGCTTCACGAAACGACGCCTTGACCGTGTAATCACCCGTCGCCCGGTTCGCCGGGCTCCAGTACGCCACCGCCGGCCCTGTCGTCACGTGCAGCGCGGCACCCTCCATGGCAAGTTTCGCGTTCTCGAGCACCTGCCCCTCGGCCGCCTCCTTGGCGTCGATCTTTCCGGTCCACCCCGCGGCCATGATCCCGCCCCCCGCCACCTTGGTCGAGGATTCCATCGCCATGGCGGACGATGTGTTCGATGCTGCGGGAGTGGAGTTGCTACTCATTCCCTTCTTGCTGCACGCCCCCGCCACCAACACCAGGGCGACGATCGCCAGCACGGAACGCTGAATGCGACGCATAATGAGTCCTCGGTAAAGGTTCGTTGCCGAAAATAATACGTCAGGGAACCGCCATCCGACGAGGGCGACATTCCCCGGCATCACTTCAGGCGACAGCTAATCCTTGCTTTGTTGTAGCGGACGATACTTCATGCAGACGGCCCGCGACCGCGGCCACCGCCGCGTCCACTGCCACCGCCGCGTCCACTGCCACCGCTGCGGCCACCGCCACCTGTGCGACTACCGTCACTGCCACCACCGCTCCGTCCACTCGTCCCTCTGCCGCCGGATGATCCTGACGGTGCGGAAGAAGGACGCGACGGACCGGACGACTGCCCCTGACCGGAACGCGACGATGGCGAGCCTGACCGGGACGTGTTTCCGCTGCCAGAGTACGACGATGCCGAGCCCGGACGGGACGTGGTTCCGCTGCCCGATCGCGACGTTGAAGAGCTTGAGCGCGACGAAGTGCCGCCGCCGGATCGGGCCGAATGCTGCGATCCCTGCTGGCCGCTCGACGCACCCCCCCCACCGGCGCGCCGCTGCTCCTTCGCTTTTTGACGCACCCGATCCTCCGCGCGCTGCGAACGGATCTTCGCGATGCGCTCGGCAAGCGGTACTTCAAGCTGCCCCGAGCTCTTCGCCGAATAATCGAAGTCCGGAAGGGTCACGCGCGGCAGCCGCTTCCCCACGGCGCGCTCGATGGTACGCAGATCATTCTCCTCATCGGGAGCGACGAAGGTAAACGCATCGCCCGTCGTTTCAGCACGCGCCGTACGTCCGACGCGATGGATGTAATCCTCCGCCACGAGCGGCACGTCGAAGTTGACCACGTGACCCAGCTCCTCGACATCGATGCCGCGAGAGGCAATATCGGTGGCGACAAGCACGCGGTACTGGCCCGACTTGAATCCGGCCAGCGCCTCGGTACGCTGTCCCTGGGACCGGTTGCCGTGAATGCGCGCTGCCTGAATGCCGCGCTTCGTGAGGAACTCCCACAGACGATTCGCGCGATGCTTCGTGCGCGTGAACACCAGCGCCTCGTTCACGAGGTTCCGCTCGAACAGGGCGAGCAGCAGCAGCGACTTGAGTTCCTGCGCGACCGGATAGACGGCCTGCGTGATCCCTACCGCGGGAGCCGACTTCCGCTCGAGATTGATCGTCGCCGGATTCTGCAGCATATCGCGCGTGAGCTGCAGGATGGGCGCCGGCATGGTCGCGCTGAAGAACAGCGTCTGACGCTTCGCCGGGATGAACTTGAGGATGCGCTTGATATCGGGAAGGAATCCCATGTCGAGCATGCGATCCGCTTCGTCCAGCACGAGATGCTCGATGGCGTCGAGTTTCGCGTACGGATGCCGCAGATGATCGAGCAGGCGTCCCGGCGTCGCGACGAGCACATGCACGCCGGTGCGAAAGGCATGCTCCTGTGGTCCCATGCCGACACCGCCGAAAATCGCGGCGCCGGAGATTGGCGTATGAACCGAGAGGTCGTTGAGATCCTCGAGAATCTGCGCTGCCAGCTCACGCGTCGGTGTGAGGATCAGCGCCAGCGTCCTGCCTCGAGGCCGCGCGATCAACTGATTCAGGATCGGGAGGAGAAAGGCGGCCGTCTTGCCGCTGCCGGTCATCGCGCACGCGAGGATGTCGCGGCCCTCGATGGCGGGTGGAATCGCATCTGCCTGAATGGGCGTGGGACGGGCGAATCCGAGCTCCTTGATGGCCTTGAGGAGGTCAGGGTGCAGCTTGAGAGAACCGAAAGGCACGATGCGTCGCGTGAAGGAGGACAACGGGTCTCCCAAAGCTACACCATCACCTTGACCGGCGACGGGACGCATGGCCAATCTTGACGTGAGCCGTTCCCACCTCGAAGCGCGCTTCCGCGCGGGTCTCCCATGAATCAATCACGTCTCGCGCCGGCGCTCGCCAGCGCCTTCCTTGTCGCCTTCGCCTCCACTGCGGGAGCGCAGATCGACGCGCGCATGCTGCGACAGCCAACCGTCTC
>JBKJRV010000171.1:0-7107 GCA_046593115.1 Gemmatimonadaceae bacterium | reverse complement strand
CTGGCGCTCGCCGATCGAATCGTCGTCGTGCACGCCAACCGCGTCATCGAGGTTCCCCTGCACATGGATTCGATAACGCGCGCCCTCGTAGGGCTTCACGCATGAGCAGCGCGATTCCCACCGACAGCGCACCGCAGGTGGCGAAAGCGGACGTTGATCGAAAGCGCCGCTGGCGCATGTTCTGGATTCTTGGATCAATCAGTATCGGCTGGAAGGTGTTGGTGTTCACGCTTGGTGCCGCGCTCCCAAAATGGCTCATCGATGACGGCACCGCGGTGATTCCCGTCGAGCAGCGGGCATACGCGCACGCGGCGATCGAGACCGCGACCGCGCTCTGGAATGGCCCGATCGAGCGCCATGGCTTCGTGCGTGCGGTGCGCGTCCTTGCTGTCGACACCATGCCTCCGGGCGTTTGTGCCGGTCTTGGCGCTCGGGTGCGTGCGTATACCTACTTTGCTATCCCGTATTCCGAAGTACGGACTACATGCGACCGCGGCGTCGTCATGTATCGTGTCTTCAAGCGTCGAGGAGGCACTGGGTCAGGGGCTGGTGATCAGTAGCTCACGAGTGGTGCTGTCGCGTGCGGCGGCGCTGCTTCTGATGACAGGCGCGCTACTGACGCTATTGGTAGTGACATTGTCTATCGTCCTCGCTGTTACCGGGTTCCCGGTACGGCTTGCCCTCGCCGCCCTGTGGGAAGGCTCGTTTGGATCGTGGTATGCTTTTGGTTCGGCAACGCTCGTGCGCGCCACGCCGCTCATTCTGACCGGCCTTGCCGTAACGCTTGCCTTCAGGGCGGGCCTCTGGAATATCGGCGCCGAGGGACAACTCCTTGTTGGAGCAGCCTGCGTTGCCGCAGCGGCCGTACATGCTCCAGCTCTCCATCCGTTATTTGCCTTACCTCTGCTCACGACCATCGGGGGGCTGGCTGGAGCAGCGTGGGCTGGTATTGCCGCGCTTCTCAAGCGGAGCTTTGGGGTACTGGAAGTGATCAGCACGATCATGCTGAACTTTGTTGCCGCTCACCTCGTCGGATACCTCGTGCGCGGCCCGTTGCAGGAGCCTCTCGGGATCTATCCCCAGAGCGCGGAACTGCCAACGGCATTCCGGATTCCCGCACTCGCCCCGGGCACTCGGTTGACCTGGGCATTGCCTGTCGCGATTGCGCTCGCCTGCATTCTGTGGCTTTTCCTCACCAGGAGCGCATGGGGATTCCGCGTGCGTGCAATTGGCGCGAATCCAGTCGCGGCAGAGGTCGCCGGCGAAATTGATGTTCCTTCTTCCACATTTCGAATATTTCTCTGGAGCGGCGCCGTTGCCGGAATCGCGGGCGCGTTCGAGATCATGGGCGTGACAGCTTCGTTGTACGAGAACCTGTCGCCGGGATATGGCTACACGGCCATCGCCGTGGCGATGCTCGCACGGCTGCATCCACTCGTCGTCGTTGCTTCCGCCATCCTGTTCGGTTCACTGGAAGCGGGTGCCGCGTCCATGCAACGCAGCGCGGGCGTGCCGTCCGTCGTGGTCTGGATCGTGGAAGCGGTGTTGTTGCTTGCCGTGCTCTTGGCGGATCGAGTTCGCGGTGAAAGAGTCGAGGCCTGGTTCGTTAGGACCTTTGGCCGACCCACGGTTGTCTGATGACAGACTCGCTCGAGTCTTTCCTTCAGGCCACGGTACGCACCGCGACACCGCTGATGCTGGCCGCGCTCGGCGAGCTCGCGGTGCAACGCGCGGGCCTGATCAACATTGGACTCGAAGGAGTGGTGATCGCCGGAGCGTTCGGCGCTCTCGTTGGAGTCGCCAGCGGAAACCATTTGACGGGCTATGTGGTGGCCATTGGGGCAGGCTTGCTGTTGGCTCTCCTGTTTGCCGTCTTCACGGTGTACCTGCGCACCAATCAGATCGTGACGGGCACAGCCATCACACTGTTGGGTCTCGGAGCGACAGGCACCATGTACCGAGCGGGCTACGGCACACCGGGTTCCGAGGTGTCCATTGCTGCAGGCACCCTTCCTGTTCCCTTACTGAGTGACTTGCCGATTATCGGCGCGGCCGTGTTTGCTCAGTCACCAATCACCTACCTGCTATACGCGGTCGTTCCCGCATATTGGCTCTTCCTGTTCCGCTCGCATGCTGGACTGGCGCTTCGGGCGGTAGGAGAGAATCCCGAAGCGGCTCTGGCGGCGGGTATTCGACCGCGGCGCATCCAGTTGGCGGCAGTGTGTTTCGGGGGGATAATGGGCGGATTGGCGGGGGGCGCACTCGTCCTCGCGCAGGTGGGTGCTTTCGCGGAGGGCATGTCCGCCGGTCGCGGCTTTATCGCCATTGCCATCGTGGCGCTGGGACGCTGGCATCCCGTGGGGGTAGCTCTCGCTGCGCTTCTCTTCGGTGCCGCGACGGCACTGCAGTTTCTGCTGCAAGCCATGGGTTGGACGCTGCCGTACCAGATCTTTCTCGCGCTGCCCTACGTCCTCACGCTGCTGACCTTGGCCGTGATGCGCGGACGGTTCGGCGCACCTGTACGCTTTTCGGGCTCACCAGCCGGATAGACCTTTAGCAATCGGTGTAGGGACTGCTCCATTGCAGCGTCCATTTTCCCGATGTCGCGCGTTCGAGCAGTGCGAAGGCCGTTCCGCTATCATCGCTGCGTCCAAGGACAATTGTCGGTCGTCGGTCTGCTCCAAGGAGAAGCGAAGCAAGAATGTCGATCGTCTCGGTTGACTCTTCCGGTCCCGAAACGCGCTCGAAATACCTGAGGGCCAGCTTCGATCCAGGCACGTTGAGATCCTGCTCCGCTACCAGCAACAGGTGTTCGGTGCGTGCGTTCGCCTCCTGATTGATAGTCCGAACAATGGTAGAAACAACGACCATTATCCCCGGCGTCGGTCGAACCCGATACGCACTGTGTACTCTGAACGGCAGTCCGCGGAACATCGGGGCAGTGTCACCCGGCATGGCCGATGCCAGTTTGGCGATCTCCGCAGCCAGCCGCGCCGAGTCGGCTCGTTGCAGACCAGCCAGCGAGTCCATGACCAGCGCCGTTGCGCTACCGGAAGCGAAGCCGACGTTCCATTTCTTCGTGCGCGTGGCCGTTCCCTGAACCACCTGTGCCGTTGGCCACTCGGCACACTGTTCACTCTCGGCTGGTCGGCTGTTTCTAGGACGTAGTCGCCCGCTACCCACGCGGCCCCGGGGACTGAACAACTCCACCTCGAGATCACGCAGGCTGTCGACGTCGGACATGGATGTCCTTGGTGTGTCCAATGCCGGCAGGACCAGAATGGCAATGCCCGCCGAGTCGCCGGAGACGGCGAGCACCGGCCCATTCTCGACGCGCCAGTCCATGTCCGTGTCCACCAGCATCGAGTCCGGAACCGCCGTAGTGGTGTCGGAAGGTGTCGCCTGTCCCGACGGACGTGGTTGTTCTGCTCGTTCGCACGAGAGCATTGTAACCAGGAGCATCGGTGCGGTGAGAAGCCGGCGGCGGAAACCCATATCGCTAATCTGCAGGTTCGGACGAGGGCGTCAACCTGTTCGGGGCCGGGAACCGATGCCAGTTTACTCCCGCATCTACTGAATTTCGCTTGATAATCACCAAGCCCTTCTCATGACACAACACGGCCACGCCACCCCGCTGACGACCTCGGACGGAGAGATCATCGCGGTCACTCGTGCTCCATTTCGTGAACGAATCAGCTGGGCTATGTACGATTTCGCGAACACGATATTCTCAATGAATGTCGCGACGCTGTACTTCTCGGTGTGGCTTGTATCGGATCTGGGTGTCTCGACGATCAGCGTAGCCGTCGCCAACGGCATCGCGTCGCTGCTCGTCGCGCTTTCTATCCCGCTGCTCGGAGCTGTTTCCGATGCCAGGCGCCGACGGGTTCCCTGGGTTGTTGGATTCACACTCCTTGCCGTGGCTGCGACCATCGCCATCGGCGCTCTCGGATACCGGCTCCTGCCGCTCGTTGGCGATTCGGTTATCGGCGCGACCGTGATGGCCGATGGGTGGCGCGTGGACGGGCCAACACTGTTCTGCCTTCTCGCGGCATTCGTGGTTGCCAACTACGCATACCAGGCATCCCTCCCGTTCTACAATGCCATGCTTCCCGAGCTCGTGCCGCCCGAGGAGATGGGGCGTCTCTCCGGTCTGGGAACCGCAGTCGGCTATGTTGGCTCAATTGCCGGCGTTTTTCTCATCACCCCTTTTTTTACTGGCGGCTTGCCGGTTTTTGGAGCACTGCCCACAGGGTTTGTCGAATGGCTTCGATCGTGGATGCCGTTTACGTCACACGGTGGCCGCGTGTCCACGTTCGCGCCAACCGGCATCATGTACCTGCTTTTTGCGATTCCGTTCGTCGTGTTCTGCCGCGATCACCGTGCCGCCGGTGCCCACCAGGTGGTGAAGTGGAAAGAAGCTTTCAGCCGAGTCGTTCAGACTGTACGAGATTCCCGCCAATATCCCGGTGCTTTTCGTTTTATCATGGCTTCTTTTCTCTATCAGGACGCGATGGGGACCATCATCTCTTTTATGGCACTGTACGCCGTCGAGGCGATGGGCTTTGCCAAGGGAGCGGAAACCACACTGTTCGTCGTGCTGACTCTTCCGGCTGTCATCGGGAGTTTCGCCATCGGCCATCTCATCGACGGTTTTGGCTCGCGCCAGCGGTGGCGTCTGGGGCCGAAGCGCACGCTGATGTGTGTACTCGCTGCCTGGGTGGTGCTGCTGATCGCCATGATCCTGGCGCCAAGTCAAAAGGCGTTCTGGGTGGTCGGCTTCGGAATTGGTTTGATCTATGGCGGTGTAGCAACGACGGAGCGGCCTCTCCTGCTGACGCTCGTGCCCGATGTTGACGCTGGCAAGTTCTTCGGTCTCATGGTGCTGTCTGCCAGGGCCGCGGCGATTCTCGGTCCGCTTATCTGGGGAGTTGCAGTCGAGGGTCTCACACCGGTGATCGGCGTCGGAGCTGCTTATCGAGCAGCTGTCGGAACGGTTGCCGTTGCCATGGTGCTGGCTCTGCTGCTCCTGCGCGGCGTGCCGGACAAGAGTCAGGCGAAGGTGGTCTAGGCTCCCGTCGGACCCGTTATCGTTCGTCGGGTCGAGTAGGAAGAAAGTCGCCGACAAGATCCCAATGCCAGGCCTCTCGTCGGACAGATGTTCGCGGATCCTTGAGCGGCTTGTACTGAAGGCGGGAGATGGGGAGTCCGGCGCTCCTCCCGTACTGGATGAGCCGCTCACGATCTGTGGACACCATATGCGCCATCGGCCTGCCCATCCATACGTGCCGGTGGAGCCAGAGCCCACCGTCCATCGCGAAGATCATCCCATCCCGACGCTTGATGAACTCGCGATACTCAGGTGTGCCAACGGTCATGCGTCAGGAAGCGGCGCGGACCCTAGTTACTGCAGCCGACGACTCCTTCCGTAGTCGCGGGAGTCAGTGCCGCTACGGACCCGATGAAGATTGCGCACATGAGCGGGTTTGCCGCCTGGTGTGTCGCGCTCGCTGACCATCCCGAAGCCGTTGCCGCACTGATCGTGACCGTTACTCCCGGCGAGACAGACATTTTGAGATCAGTGGTCGTTGTGCTGTACACGGAATTTTCGTAGAAATACGCTTCCTGCGCAGTCGCCAGGTTACGAAGGTCGGCCTTCAGGGTGGACGCGTAGGCTTTTCCCTTGGAGGTCTGGAACTTCGGAATTGCGATCGCGGCCAGGATACCGATGACCAGCACCACGATCATCAGCTCGATCAGCGTGAAGCCCGCAGTATTGCGCGTTTTCGTGCTGAAGTTTCCTGACTTCGGAAACTGAAAAAATGTCGAGCGCATAGCTCTCCTGGCAAGCCAAAGGTGCTTTTCTATCCGGCAGTACCCCAGTACATAAGGCAACCGGGGGGCCTCAGTGAAGAGGACTGGCAATGCGTTGCTACGTAACGGATTAGCAAGCGCATGATAACCACCCCTGACGTTTGGGAGCCCGGAATCGCGAAAACACGTGCAGACTGCACGGTCAAAAAGGCCGATATCGTAATCTACTCAACCTTCGTTTCGACCCAGTTGTGGCCTGTTCCAATGTCTACAACCAGTGGCACCGAAAGCGTGGCCGCATGCTCCATTTCATGGCGGACCACATCGATCAGCGCATCGAGTTCGGAGCTAGGCGCTTCGAAAACCAACTCATCGTGCACCTGCAGCAGCATTCGGCTTGCCATCTGTCGTTCTCGAATCATGCGATCAATGCGAATCATGGCGATCTTGATCAGGTCCGCCGCAGAGCCCTGGATCGGAGAGTTCGCAGCGGTTCGTTCGCCGAACGCCCGCACATTGAAATTACGGTCCCTCAGCTCCGGGATATAGCGGCGGCGATTGAAGATCGTCTGCACGTAGCCGTTCACCCGCGCGTATTCAACCATGGAGTCGAGGTACCCTCGCACCCCAGAGAACCGCTCGAAGTAGCGGTTGATGAACTCCCGGGCTTCGGCATTTGTAATGTGTAGCTGCCGGCTGAGAGCGTGCGCTCCCTGACCATAGATAGTCGCGAAGTTGATCGTTTTGGCACGAGCTCGCATATCAGACGTCACCGCATCAACTTCGACATCGAAAATGATGGAGGCGGTCTGTCGATGAATGTCGCCACCCGCCCGGAATGCGGCGACGAAGGATTCGTCATTCGAGAGATGCGCCAGAAGCCGAAGTTCGATCTGTGAATAGTCGGCAGACACGAGCGTCCATCCCTTGCGCGGGATGAAGCCTCGCCGGATATCCCGACCCAATTCACGGCGAATCGGGATGTTCTGCAAGTTGGGATCGCTTGATGACAGACGCCCCGTGCTCGCCACTGTCTGGTTGAACGACGTGTGCAGCCGCCTGGTATCGGGGTTGAGGAGGGCCGGGAGGGTATCCAGATAGGTGTTCTCCAGCTTCGACAACTCCCGATACTCGAGCAACAGGCCGGGAAGTACCTCGCCATTCTCGGCCAGTGCCTGCAACACGGACGCATCGGTCGATGCACCGGTCGAGGTTCGCTTCAGCACAGGTAGCTTCAGCTTCTCGAACAGAATTTCTCGAAGCTGCTGGTTCGAGTTGATGTTGAACTCCTGT
>JBKJRV010000150.1:0-2586 GCA_046593115.1 Gemmatimonadaceae bacterium | reverse complement strand
CCGAAGGCCATCCTCGATGCCTTCAACGCTCACGATCTGCACGCAATCATGGAATTCTTTGCCGACGATTGCTCGCTCGACATGCCCCGCGGACCCGCTGAATGGGGACAACGCTATGTGGGCAAAGCCGCCGTGAGGGAAGGATTAGCGACGCGATTCAAGGGTCTTCCGGACGTTCACTACGGCGACGACCGCCATTGGATTTGCGGGAACATGGCGTTTTCGGAGTGGTTGCTGACCGGTACCACCCCGGATGGAGTCCAGATCAGGGTACGCGGGTGCGACCATTATGAGTTTCGAGACGGGAAGGTCATCCGCAAGGATGCGTACTGGAAGATTGTCGAAACGCCGGAGCGGGCCGACACTTTTCCGGGGCCGATCCAACCGTCAGATTAACGGCACCCACAACATGGCCACCATGAACAGGCTCACGACCTGGGTGCTCAATCACATCGCCAATTTATTCGCCGCGTTGAGCGCCGAAACCTTGTAACACTCGGCCAGCGTCGGATAGTTGAACACAGTGGAGAGGAAGTAGTCCAGCCCGCCGCCGAGTCCGAACACCGCCTGCCCAATGTGCAGGAGTTCGGTAGCACCGGTCCCGATGATGTGCACGCCGAGCAGTCTGCGGTCCTCACGGTGAAAGAGCATCTTGAGCAGCCCGCTGTCATCGCCCAGGATCTGGCCGCGCGCGATCTCTCGATAGCGTGCGATCCCGACCTCGTAGGGGACCCGCTCCTTCGTGAGCTTCTGCTCGGTGGCGCCGACCATCGAGATCTCCGGTACTGAGTAGATGCCGATCGGAAAGTGCTCCGCCATTGGTGCGGCTGGTGCGCCGAGTGCGTGGCAGGCGGCAAGGCGTCCCTGCTCGCTGGATGTGGCGGCAAGACTCGGATGGCCGATGACATCGCCGGCCGCGAAGATGTGTGGCACCGAGCTGCGGTACTGCGCGTCCACGATGATGCGTCCGCGCTCATCGGCGACGAGTCCGGCGTTCTGAAGTGCAAGCGCCTCCGTCGCGCCAACGCGTCCCACCGAGAACAGCGCCATGTCAACCACAATGCGCTTTCCCGACTCGGTCGCCAGCACGGCGCGCTTCGGTGGGCCTTCGCTCACCGACACGCCCTCAACTGCTTCGCCAAAGCGGAAATGCACCTTCTGCTTCCGCATCTGATGGATCAACTCATCCACGATCTCGGCGTCCACAAATTCGAGCGGCCGGTCGCGGCGGTCGATCACCGTGACCTCGACGCCGAGGGCCGCGAACATTGATGCGTACTCGATGCCGATCACGCCGGCACCTACGACCGCCATTGTGCGCGGCAGTCGCTTGAGACCGCCGATGTCGTCACTCGAGATGATCGTCTCGCCGTTGGACTCGATGCCGGACGGCGGCAGTGCGTGCGTGCCACTGGCTATCAGTACGTTCGCGGCGGAGATCTCGCGCCATCTCCCCTCGGTGCCGACACGGATGCGATGCGGGTCAACGAACGACGCCTCGCCGGCCAGCACGTCCACGCCGTTGCGCGACAACTGATTGGCGATGACGGACCCTTCGCGCGCAACGACGCTATCAACGCGGGAGAGCAGCTCCGGCGCGGTGGGACGCTGGGCGGATCGGGTGCTGCCGCTGTCGGGACGGGCTGAAGCAGCAAAGTGCAGGATCGCCTCGCGAAACGTCTTGCTGGGGATCGTGCCGGTGGCGAGGCACATTCCGCCGACGGTGCTCCGTCTCTCAATCAACGCAACACGCCGGCCCAGCTTCGCCGCCTGAACGGCGCCGCGCTGGCCGGCTGGACCGCTGCCGATGCAGACGAGGTCGTAGTCGAAAGTGTCGCTCACGGAGGGCCTAACCTGCGAGCGGCGAGAGCTGCGGCCAGACGCTCAACGGGTGTCGTCATTGCGCGAGGCGGGCCCGGAGGTCATGGAACCAGTTGTCCACCCGCACCAGTCGGGGCGACTGTAGACCGCCTGACTGCCGCGGGCTAATGAAGATGAATTGTCCATCCTTGGTTACGTCGTACGATTGATGGAACTCATCCAGTATGAAAGCATTGGCGGAAAACAGGGGTCGCAAGCCAAGCACTTCAAACCCGGTTGTCGCGCGGACCTGAGCGCTTACGAGCTGGCTGCGCGAATCAACGAAATAGAGCTCGTCTCCATCAGTGGACCAGCGCGGCTGGCTGCCGCCACCGACCGACACCTGCCACAACCCACCGGTCGGTATTGGAAACGGCCGCACATATACCTCGTTACGTCCAGATTCATTCGATGTGTGCGCCAGCCATCGCCCGTCGGGAGAGATCGCGGGGTGAAGCTCGGTGAACGCGCTCCCGGCGAGAGTGACCGGAGTAGAATCCCCGCTTGTACGGATCCCGACCAAATCGCCCGCGCCGGGTCCGGCATTGTCGGTGCGGACGACGATCCACGCTCCATCACGAGACCATGTTGCTTCCTGAATCTGTTGGGGCAGACGCACCAACAGGCGATCGGAGCCGCTCCCGTCGGCGGGACGAGTGAAGACCATGCTCGTGGTGAGGGTGTCGCGGACGAACGCGACCAGTCGCCCGTCCGGCGACCATATCG
>JBKJRV010000114.1:0-10986 GCA_046593115.1 Gemmatimonadaceae bacterium | reverse complement strand
GCGGCTGGAAGCGGGGTTGCTGCTTCATGGCTATTCATCCAACAAGGAACATCTTGCGGACTCGGCGGGGAATGCGCTGCTCGCGCATGGAGTTGCCAGCCTGTCTATCGACATGCCGCTGCACGGCGAGCGAGCAACCGGATTGCAGTCGTTCTCCCAACGCAATCCCATGGAAATGGTGAAGCTGTGGCGACTCGCGCTGGAGGAGTGCACCATCGCGCTTCGCTATCTCGGCGCGCGCCCGGAGGTCGACGCAGGACGCCTCGGTCTCATTGGCTACTCCATGGGCGCCTTTCTTGGAGTGATTGCGGCCGCGCGTCATGCGCAATTCAAGGCCGTGGTGCTCGCGGCCGGTGGCGATTTGCCACTTAATACGCCGTTCGGCAGTCTTGTGCGCATGGCGGCGGATCCCATCCGAGCAGTTCGAGAGCTCAACGGTCGCCCTCTCCTCATGATTCACGGCCGGCATGATCGTACTGTCACGCCGGATCAGGCCGAGCGGCTGTATGCTGCCGCCAGAGAGCCGAAGGAGCTTCGCTGGTTTCCAACAGGCCATACGCTCAGAACGGACGCGATTGAATTCGCGGCAAGATGGCTCGGTGAGAAAATCAGCCGGTAGGAACTGATCGGCTCTCGGGCGGGCGGGGAAATGCGGAGGCTCAACGCACGAGCTGCCAGATCTCCACCGTGCCATCGTTGAACAGAGGGATGGCGATGCGGTTGCGCTTCGTGTCGATGCCGAAGTCCGCGGGCGCCGGCTTCCCCCTGATGACCACCCGGCGGCTGTCACCCTTGAATTCATGAATGGATGAATCGGCCCAGCTCGAGACGAGAATTCGTCCATCCGCGAGAACCTCGACGCCATCGTAGCCACCCGGTCCGGTTGCAAGCGCCGCTGGCTGTACCGCGTCCGTCTGCCAGGAGAACAACCACTGTGAGTTAAACGGCGCGATCACGAATCGATTCTTCGTCCCATCCCATGCGATACCATTTGGCCCACCAAGTGAGTCCCCCTCAACAACGACCTTGGCAGCACGGCCTGTGATTCGATAGACGCGATCCCGACCAGGATGCGTCATGGCACCCTTGGCATCGAAACGGATACCAGTGTCGGTGATATACACCGAGCCATCGGGCCCGATGACGACGTCGTTGAGAAAGGTCGCACCCATTCGCTTCAGCTCGACGGTGGCGACCGGCTCGCCGGTTCGGCGATTGAAAGCGCGGGCGGCGTCGATATCGGACACCCAGAGCGTATCGCCAACGATGGCGAGACCCTTCGGTGCATTCAGGGTGACGCCATCGCGGCCACCGGCGATGAACATGAGCGAATCGACAGTCCCATCCGCCCGGACACGTGAGATGAAACCGTTGCCATCCTTCATGGATGGATTGCCGTTGATGTTCGAGACGAAGAAGACATCCTGATCTTCGTCGTAGCGGACGGATTCCGGAACCTTGAACCCCGGGACGCTCACCACGAGCCTTGGCGCCGTATCGGGCGCAACAGCGGTAGTGTCAGCAGCCTTCTCGGCGCCCTTGCAGGCGGCGATCAACAGAATGGGAAGAAAAGGCGAAAGACGACGCATGGGATAGCTCGAGTGAGAGTGCAAGAGAAGTTGCCTCAGGAGGGTCACCCGTCAAGCGGCAGGATGCCATGTCTTTCAAGGCTGAGCCGGCTGTCGCTTCTGTGCCGCCCTCCGACGGGAGCGTACATTGATGCGTCACCCATTCCGCCCACAGGGAGCTGCTTGTATGAACAGGTTCGTAGCCGCCGGTCTCACAGTCCTCGGCGCAATGGCGCTGCAAACAGAGGCAACAGCGGCTCAGCAGCCGAGAACGCCGGCACGCCGACCGGCTGCTACCCAGCCCGCGAGACAACCCAGGGCAGAGCGCGACACGACGCTGGCGACCAGCACGACGGTGTACGACACGGCCGCGTTCGGCGCCCTGAAGTGGCGAGAGATCGGACCGTATCGCGGTGGCCGGAGCGTGGCGGTCGCCGGTTCCACGGCGAGACCCCATGAGTACTACATGGGCACCACCGGCGGTGGAGTGTTCAAGACCACGGATGGTGGAATCACGTGGTTGCCAGTCACGGACAAGTATTTCGGCGGGACCATCGGGGCGATCGCCGTGAGCGAATCGAATCCCGACGTCGTATACGTTGGTGGCGGAGAGTTCCCGATTCGCGGCAACGTCTCGCATGGCGACGGCGTGTGGAAGTCCACCGACGCAGGCAAGACGTGGACGTTCGTCGGCCTGGGAGACACGCGGCAGATCTCGCGAGTCCGTGTCCATCCCAGGAATCCGGACCTCGTGTATGTGGCGGCGCAGGGTCACGTCTTCGGTGCCAATGCAGAGCGTGGGGTGTTCCGCTCCCGCGATGGCGGAAAGAACTGGCAGAAAGTGCTGTTCAGGAATGACTCGACCGGCGCCGCCGACCTCACCTGGGATCCCGCGAACCCGAACGTCATGTATGCGGCGTTCTGGCAGGCCGGACGGAAACCGTGGCAACTGATTTCCGGCGGCGCCGGCAGCGGAATCTTCAAGTCGGTGAACGGGGGCGACAACTGGACCGAGATCACCCGCAACCCCGGGATGCCGAAGGGGATCATTGGCAACGTCGGTATCACGGTGTCGCCGGCTCGGCCCAGTCGCGTATGGGCCATCATCGAAGCGGACTCGGGAGGCGTGTTTCGCTCCGACGATGCGGGAGCGACGTGGACGCTGGTGAACGCCGAGCGAAAGCTGCGTCAGCGCGCATGGTACTACACGAAGATCCATGCGGACCCCCGCGATACCAGCGTCGTCTACGTAAACAATGTGTCGTTCCACAAATCGACGGACGGCGGGAAAAGCTTCAAGGCCATTCGTGCGCCGCATGGTGACAGCCATGATCTCTGGATCGCGCCCAACGACTCGAAGCGGATGGTCGAGGGTAACGACGGCGGCGCCAACGTCAGCTTCAACGGCGGCACCTCATGGACCGAGCAGGACTACGCGACAGCGCAGTTCTACCATGTCATCACGACGAACCACTTCCCGTACCAGGTGTGCGGTGCCCAGCAGGACAACTCCACGTTGTGTGGACCGAGTCGAGCAGCCGGTGGCATCGATATCGGCGAGTGGGACGAAGTTGCCGGGGGCGAATCGGGATATATCGCTGTCAATCCGACCGATTCCGACATCACGTATGGCGGCAGCTACGGTGGCTACCTGACGCGTCATGATCGCCGGACGGGGCAGGAGCGAAACGTCAATCCGTGGCCGGACAACCCAATGGGCCATTCCGCGGGAACTCTTGCCCAGCGCTTTCAGTGGACCTTCCCGATCATGACGTCGCCGCATAATCCAAAAGTGCTGTACGCGGCGTCGCAGGTGCTGTGGAAGACGACGAACGAGGGCGAGTCGTGGACGGCCATCAGCCGGGATCTCACGCGCAACGACCCGCGGACGCTGGGCGCCTCAGGCGGTCCGATCACGAAGGATCAGACGTCGGTGGAGTATTACGGGACCATTTTCGCGGTCGCGGAGTCTCCGTTACTCCCCGGTGTCATCTGGACGGGCTCTGACGACGGACTCATTCACGTCACGACCGATGGCGGCTCGTCGTGGAGAAACGTTACCCCGCCCGATCTTCCCGAGTGGGCGCGCATCTCCATCATCGAGCCCTCGCCGTTTTCCGCCGGAGCGGCGTACGTCGCCGCGAACCGTTATCAGATGGATGATCACGCGCCGTACCTCTATGCCACCGCCGATTTCGGGAAGACGTGGCGTCGCATCGACGCCGGAATAGCGCGATCGGAGTTCACGCGGGTGATCCGCGCGGATCCGGCCAAGCGCGGACTGCTCTATGCGGGAACGGAGCGAGGCGTCTGGGCCTCGTTCAATGACGGCCGCAGCTGGCAGAAGTTGCAGCGAAACCTTCCCCCGGTGCCCATCCACGATCTCGTGGTGAAAGAGGGCGACATCGTGGTCGCGACACATGGCCGGTCGTTCTGGATCATGGATGACGTAGCGCCGCTGCGGCAGATGAACGATGCCCTGGTCGCGAAGGACGCCCACCTGTTCGATCCGGCAGACGCGTGGCGGATCAACTGGGGTGGTGGCGGGCGTGGAGCGCATCCCCAGGGACAGAACCCCGCGAGCGGCGCGCTCGTGTACTACTGGCTCAAGAGCGCCAGGCAAACGGTGACGCTCGACTTTCTCGATGCAACGGGCAGCGTCATTCGGAGCTTTACCAGCGTCCAGGATTCCGCAACGGCGGCGGACAGTGTCCGGGGCGACAGCACCAAACGCGTTCGCGACGACAGTTTGCGAAAGGCGGGGGTGACTCCCGACAGCACGACGCGGATGGAAGCCCGCGGCGAAGAGACCGACGAGGACACGCCGCGCATGCCGCGACCGCCCCGAGTGCCGGACAAGGCAGGACTCAACAGCTTTGCCTGGAATCTGCGTCATCCCGATGCCAGCGTGTTCGAGGGGATGATCATGTGGGCCGGCGGCACCCAGGGTCCGGTTGCGCCGCCCGGAACGTACTCTGTGCGAATGCGCGTCAACGGGCAGGAAGTGGCCACCCGAAGCTTTGAGCTCAGGAAGGATCCCCGCACGCCATCAACGCTGGCCGATGTGAAGGAGCAGTTCGCCTTCCTGATCAAGATCCGCAATCGCACCTCGGAGGCCAACGATGCGGTGAAAAGCATCCGGTCCATCAGACAGCAGATCGACGCACGTCGCAAGAACATCAGCACGTCGCAGCTTGCGGCTTTCGAGATTGTCGCGCGAACGTTCATGGAGGGATTGAGCGAGGTCGAGGACTCACTTTACCAGACCAGAAATCGCAGCGGCCAGGATCCGCTCAACTATCCGATTCGCCTCAACAACAGGATCGCCGCGCTGTCGGGTGTCGTCGCGAGCACCGATGCCCGTCCCACGCAGCAGTCGTATGCCGTGTTCACTCGGCTCTCCATGAAACTGGATCTCCAGATTCTCAGGATGGAGCAGCTCATGAAGGATTGGCTGCCGAGGCTGAACGAGGTGCTGAAAGCGGCGGGGCAGCCGGTGATCACTGCAACAGGAGAATGATTGGTGTCAGCTCATGTCGCCATTCAGGCCGCGATGGCGAATGCCATCAAGGCCAGCGGGGTGGTCGTTCGGGTAGAAGCGGCCGATTTCATGACGATTCTCAAGAAGGAAGCCGAGCCACTGGTGGTGATTGGAAAGGGCGGAGTATTTTCCAAGCACCACCAGTATCTGACCTCCTACAAGGGACTGGCTTTCTTCACGACGTCAAAGCTCGCACTCGAGCTGCCCGGCAAGGTTCAGATCATCGCGGCGAAGACCATTTCGATACCGGACGTCTGAAAGCGGCTACGGACGACGGGCTACGGGCTACGGGCTAAGAAACCGAGGTTAGCCCGCAGGCCGCAACTCTTCCCTAGGTTGGGCCGCCGGAAACCGCCATGCCCATGGAGTGGTAGCCCTTGTCGACATAGACCGTCGATCCCGAGATGCCCGCGCCCAGTGGGCTGGCCAGAAAGGCAGCGGTATGACCAACGTCCTGTGCCGCAACAGCCTCGGCCAAGGGGGAATTCTGCGCACAGTATTCCACCATCTTGTCGATGATCCCGATGGCGCTGGCGGCGCGGGATGCGAGAGGCCCTGCGGAGATGGTGTTCACGCGCACACCGTACTTCCGGCCGGCCTCGAACGCGAGCGTTCTCGTGTCGCTTTCGAGCGCGGCCTTGGCGGATGACATGCCACCGCCGTACCCGGGAATAACGCGCTCGCTCGCCATGTAGGTCAGCGAGAGAAACGATCCTCCCGGACGCATGAGCGGGCCGAGCCGCGAGACGAGTGACACCATCGAATACGCACTGACGCTGATGGCTGCGAGGTAGCCTTTCCGACTCGTCTCGAGCAGAGGTTTTTTCACCTCGGGACCATTCGCCAGCGAGTGGACGACGATATCGAGCGGCTGTTCGCCAAAGTCCGATTTCATCCGCTCGACCATTCCCGAGATGGAGAAATCGCCCAGCTCCCGATAGCGCTTATTCGAGCGAATGTCTTCCGGGGCATCCGCGACCGTGTCGAAGTCAGCGTCGAGTGGATAAATCTTCTCGAACTCGAGAAGACCGCCGCGGGCGAGCTTGCGGGAATCGTCCATCTTTCCGCGCTCGAGCAGGTTGAGGAAAATGTTGAGCGCCGGCGGCCATGTTCCAACAACAACACTGGCGCCGGCCTCGGCAAACGCCTTCGCGATGGCGAAGCCGTATCCCTGATCGTCCGCGACGCCTGCCACGAGTGCTCGTTTTCCGGTCAAGTCGAGTTTCAGCATGTAATTAGGTATGACGTAATTCAGCAGGTTCGGCAAGACGCCGGCGTTGAATCCCTGGCGGCGTTGCTGCCGTACGACCGTCCGTGCAGTCGAAGGCCGGCGTACGGATTAGGAATCTCTAATCTGCGCCGTTTGTTTCCACTGGCGCTCCTGCGGGAGAACCACAACAGTTAGAGGCGCGTTGCAACGATTGGTCGCACGCAACGTACTAATTCAAGGCTGACGCGGACGTACCGAAGGCGCAGCCGCCATGGTGTCCGCCGAAGTTCTCGCTGACCGGATCCGAATGTCTGCCATTCTCTATGTAGACGACGAGCCGACGATTCGACGCGCAGTCCACTACTGGCTCGATCGCCGAGGACACACTGTGCACTCCGCGCGCAGCGTTTCGGGCGCCAAGCGTTGCATGAAAATTCATCGGTTCGACGGCATTTTCATCGACGTCTGGCTGGGTGACGGCTCCGGACTGGACCTCTTTACATGGCTCCGGGAACACGAGCCGAGATTGGCCGAACAGACGGTTTTCGTCACCGGCGATCTGCTCATGAAGACCGAAACCCGCCAGCGCGTGATCGAAACCGGACGGCCCGTACTCGAGAAGCCATTTGACTTGCTGGACCTCGACGTCCACGTGCAGAAGTGGGACACGAGGCGACCCCGTCCTCCCGAGCAGGGCGTCGGCGCGCACGCCGAGGCGGTATGAACGTCGAGCCGCCGCACAATGACAGGTGCGGCGGCTTTCATTACCTCAGGGCTTCGCCGGGCTGACGCCAGCAGCTGCAAGGTCGATCTGGAAGATCTCGCCCCAGCCCCGGCTGAAGAACAGATACTTGCCATCGGGTGAGACCAGAGGCGTGTACTCGTACTCGCGGGAGTTCACCGACGTGGGCAGGACCTCCGGCGCGGACCACGAGCCGCCGCGATTGTAGCTGACATAGAGGTCGCCCTCGCCATAGCCGCCGGTCCGGATCGAGCTGAAGATGATGTAGCTCTCGTCGGGAGCGATATAGGGATCGGACTCGTTCCCATCGGTGTTCACTGCCTCACCGAGGTTGACGGCGTCGGTATATCGCCCGCTCACCAGTCGCGAGCGGTACAGGTCGTAGTCGCCCCGACCACCACTCCTATTGGACGCGAAGTAGAGAGTCCCTTCAGCGGTCACGGATGGATAGCTGTCCGTGGAGTCGGAGTTGATGCTCTCGACGTGAACCGCGTCATTCCAGCCGCGCATTTTCTTCGTGACTGTGAAAATGTCCATGTCGCGAATGGCCGAGCCGCGAACCAGGGGTCGGTTGGAGGAGAAAAAAACGCGCTTCCCGTCAGGGGATACGAACGGCTCCTTGTCGAGCCACTGTCCGGAAAATCCGGCGACTCTCGGTGCGCTCCACTTTCCCCGGGCGAACTGGGAGGCATGAATGAACTCGACGCGTCCGCGTTCGAGACGCTTCACGAGGTACATGGTTCTGCCATCGGGGGATAGCGCGGGGCCGTACTCGTCACCGTCCGTGTTGATGATCCCGACTTCGAATGGACGCGGAAGGCTCAGTAACCGGTCTGCACTGTAGGGAGGACCGGACGGACGCACCGTTTGCTGTTTGGAGGCACATGCGGCGAGCAGCATCGTGCTCGCCAGGATGGAAAGCCAACGAAGAGTGTTCATATTTCTGGACTTTTCCCGGTTATTGGTGGCTATAGTTCTTGCAAGCAGCGTGCTTCGTGCGGCAAGGGCGCTGCACTGTTGTGTACTATTCGTAAACAAAACACCCGGGAGCCCCTGTGCGGAGAGGACTGGCTTCAAGTCTGGCACTGGTACTGGTCGCGAACGCGCTCGTGGGCCAGCCGGTAGACACCACGAGGGTTTCGACGAAACCGCTCTTCGTGAAGGGCGATGCGTTCGTCGCGGCGGCGTTTATCGTTGGTACGATCGCGGCAGCACCCCTCGACAAGTACTTCGCGGAAAAGCTGCGGCGGGACACGGCAGGGTTGCACCGCATTAGGGATCGGTCAGCTGACTTTTTCCGGTGGATGGGAACACCCGGACCGTACGTCATTGGCCCCACCATGTATGCTATCGGCAGGGTAGCCGGAAACAAGGAAATGGCAGATCTGGGGTTGCACGGAACCGAAGCCCTTGTTGTCGGCACCGCATTCGTGACCCTGGGAAAGGGCCTGGCTGGCCGGGCTCGGCCGTTCAAGGACCCGGATAACCCGCGCAACTTCAAGTTGAATCGAGGCTGGAAGCACGAGGAATACCGGTCGTTTCCTTCCGGACATTCTCTTGGTGGCTTTGCCGCTGCGGCCGCGGTGACGGCGGAAACCGCGCGCTGGTGGCCGAAGACACGATGGGTGATCGGACCGGCCATGTATGGTGGAGCGAGTCTGATCGCCGTCTCTCGCATGTATCACAACAAGCATTGGGCGAGCGACGTCATCATGGGTGCGGGAATTGGCACGTTCGCCGGGCTGAAGGTGGTCCGATACCACCACTCTCACCCGAACAACAAAATCGATAAGTGGTTACTCTCGGCGAACATCACGCCGGGCGGCAAGCTGGTCAGCTGGATGATCATGCCCGGGAAGTAGGGACTATTGCGTATTGCGTACTGCGTATTGCGTAGACCAGCCTCGGACTGCCCACTTGGTGGCATCCCGGGGTTTTTCTACGCAATACGCAATACGCAATAGTTTTCATTGGCTGCGAAATCGGGTATCTACATGATCGCCGAGCTCACCGGTCCGGTAGCCGAGCGTATTCACGAGCTCCAGCGCCGCTACGATCCGAAGCTCGCGGGAATGTCACCACCGCACGTGACGCTGGTGGGATCATCGGGGGTGGGAACGATTCCGCGGACGAGTGGCCCCGACTTGCGGGACGCGATCGAGCCCATCACCCGGGTCACTCCTCCAATCACGATTCACTTCGAACGTCCCGTTCGATTCATGCAGACCGACATCATCGCGCTTCCAATCGATCCGCACGGTCCGTTGCGCGAGTTCCATGAGCGCGTCGCGAAAAGCGGACTGCGCTTCGGCCCCGCGAAGCATCGGTACTCGCCGCACTGCACGCTGAGCTACTATCCCACGCTGACCCCTGCAAACGCGCGCGCGTTGCTCGCCGTTTGCGTTGACGAGCCGATTGTGATCGACCGCGTTCAGCTCTACTACACGATGAGCCCGCAGTCGAAGAAGCTGCTCGAGCTGCCACTGGCAGGGTAGCACGCTTTCCATCACCAGCGGCACATGAGTTCCCCGATTCACGACCAGATCGAGCGCGATACCGCTCCGGAAGTTGCACGCGCCTTTCTGGCGCTCGCTACGGACTATCTCGAACGCACACGAACGGGCGCGGGACCCGTTTCGACGGCACTCGATGCCGGCGCGCTGGCCGCACGGTTCGACGAACCGCTCCCGGATGCCGGCCGGAGCGTCGAGGACATCATCGCCCGCATAGAGCGCGACGTTCTCCCCGACTGCAACCGACTGTACCACCCGATGTACATGGGACATCAGGTGTCCCCACCGCTGCCTGCCGCGATCTGGGCCGAGCCCCTGGTCTCGGCGCTGAATCAGTCGGTGGCAGTGTGGGAGATGTCGCCGGTGGCGACGGTGATCGAGTCGCGCGTCATCCAGTGGCTCACGGATCTGGTCGGGTGGGACGCCGGTGCCGGAGGCACGCTCACCACTGGCGGAACAGAAGCCACCTTCACGGCGCTACTCGCGGCCCGCGCGGTGGCACTACCGAATGCCTGGGAGCAGGGAACAGGTGGCGACCCGCCGGTGCTCGTGTGCGGAGAGCACGCGCATTACGCGGTGATGCGGGCCGCTGGCGAGCTCGGGCTGGGGATGCGCAACGTCGTGATGGTGCCGTCAGCGAACTACGGTTTGACTGGCGCGTCGCTCCGAGTCTGTCTCGATGAGCTTGCGCACGCCCGACGACAGGTCATGGCCGTGGTCGCCACCGCCGGTTCGACCGCGACCGGCACCTTCGATGAGTTGACGACCATCGGCCCGTTGTGCGCCGACCGAGGCATCTGGCTCCATGTGGATGGTGCCCACGGCGCGTCGGCTCTCATGTCGAAGACGCACCGATCCCGGCTTGCCGGAATCCATCACGCGCGCTCGATCGCGTGGGATCCGCACAAGATGATGCTGATGCCGCTCGCAACCGGTGCGTTGCTCGTGCGCGACGAGCGCGATCTGGACCGAGCGTTCTCGCAACGCGCGCCGTACCTCTTTCACCCACAGGAGGCCGAGCGCATCTTCGACCAGGGACCACGGAGCTTTCTGTGTTCGCGCCGCGCCGATGCGCTCAAGCTCTGGATTGCGTTCCAGCGATATGGAGCGAGTGGCTTCGGCGCGGTGTACGATGCGCTCTCTGCTCGCTGTCACGATCTCTACGAGCTACTGGAGCAGCGGGCCGACTTCGAGACACTACACGAGCCCGAGTGCAACATCCTCTGTTTTCGATACACCGGCGACGGAGAAGGCGATGATGACTCGCTCGACGCCCTCAACCTCGCGCTGCGTACGTCGTACAATCGCTCGGGCGTGGGGTGGATCACGACGACGATGCTCGACGGTCGGCGCGTTCTTCGCGTGACGATCATGAACCCGCGCACGACCGAGAGTCATCTCGAGCGGATGGT
>JBKJRV010000073.1:0-3303 GCA_046593115.1 Gemmatimonadaceae bacterium | reverse complement strand
CCCGAGCCCCGAGGTGATGAGCGACGTGTAGAGACCGGCCTGGCGCGCCGAGGCAACAATGGGCTCGAGGTCCGCGCGCACCAGGGGTTCGCCGCCGGAGATACCGAGCTGGAGGACGCCGAGCGCGCGCGCCTGCGTGACGACGCGTATCCAGTCTTCGGTGGAGAGCTCGGCCGTGCTGCGCGAAAGCTCCAGGGGATTGGAGCAGTACGGGCACCGGAGTGGGCAGCGGTAGGTGACTTCCGCCACGAGCGTAGTGGGCGACGGTGCCATCATGCGGTGGACCCTGCATCCGTACTGCTCACGCGCACGAGCCCGCGCTCGATGAGCGCGTCCAGAAACTCGACCACGTCGGCGTACACCTCTTCACCCGACTGTGCGCGCAGCTCCGCGGCGATCGCGTCGGTGGTTCGCACGCCATCGCACAGGGCCAGGATAGCGGCGCCGCTTTCGTTCAGCAGGACAACACCTTCGGGATAAAGCAGCACCGGGCGCTGGCGCACATCGTCGAATTGAATGCGGGCGAGGCGCCAGAGTGCGGGACGATCACCGGGTGCAAGCGTCATGGTCATTCTGGATACCCGCGCGCGATGGTATCGATCATCACCCAGAGGATCTCCAGCTTGAAGGCGAGTGCCTCGAATGCGCGCCGCTGGGCGTGCGCAGTGGTACAGTGGGTGGTCACGATCTCGAGACCGTGCCGGCTATCGCGCGGGGCCTGAGTGAGGCGGCTCCGAAAGTAGGTGAGCGCTTCCGGGTCGATCCAGCGGTAGTGCTGCTCGAAGGCATCGATACGACGACGCATCAGGTCGGGCGCGAATAGCTCCGTGAGCGACGAGGCAACCGCCTCGACCCACGGCTTCGTCCGGCAGAAGGTGACGTACGATTCGGCGGCAAGCCGCACGCCTGGCAGAACATGTCGCTCGTCTTCCATCTCTGATCGCGGAACGCCAAGGGCAACGCCAAGGCGGATCCAGCGGTCAATGCCGCTTTCTGTCTCCTTTTCTTTGACAGTTCCGTCGCCATCGCCATTGCCTTGGCCATCATGATCGATGATGCGTTGCACCCAGCGCCGCCTGACCGCGGAGTCCGGGCAGTTCGAGATGATGGCAGCGTCCTTCCGGGGAATCGCCCGCTGATAGGCGAGCCGGTTGGCGACCCAGCCGCGCAACTGTCGCTCCGAGAGCGTGCCGTCATGCATCGCGGTGTGGAACGGATGCACTGCGTAATAGGAGGTGCTGAATCGCCGGAGGGCTTCGACGAATGCTTCCGTCGACAGCGCTTCGTGAAGCGCCGGGATGGGCGCTGGCGGAGGCGCGCTGAGTGAGTCCGGGAAAGGGAGCGACGGCGTCTTCATGCTCAGCAGACGAGGTCCATCCCATCGTACCCTACCTGAAAGCCAGCGCTCTCGACCTGGCGGCGCTCAGGGGAGTCCTCAACGAGCATGGGGTTCGAGTTATTGATGTGTACGAAGACGCGATCGCACCATGTGAATCCACTCAACGTCTCGAGGCTGCCCCCGGCGCCGCCAACAGGGGCGTGGCCCATTTCCGCCGCGGTGCGGTCGGAGATACCGAGGTCGATCAATTCGCGATCGCTCCAGAAGGTGCCGTCGAAGAGCAGGACACTTACCGTCGCGAGTGACTCACGCAGCGGTGAGTCAATCGCGGCGCAACAGGGGACGTACGCCATTGAGCTACCGGCAGAGTCACGAACGATCATGGCGCAGTTGACGCCCGGCGCCGTCACGGTGCTGAATCGCGGGGCGTGGCCCGCAAGCGGGACCGCTTCGACGGTAAGTCCGGACGGAGTTCCGTCGCGCAGCAGGAGCTCTGCGCGCGATCCGATGGAAAGCGGATGCAGCGATACGGTGGCGAACGAACGAAGCAGCGGCAGGATTCGCGAATCCGCCTCGAGCACGTCCCGAATGGCTGCAGTGGCGTACAGCCTCAGCTCACGACATTCGCGGACCAGCGCGAGGCCGAGTGTGTGGTCGAGCTCCGCATCCGTGAGGACGATGGCCTCGAAGGGAACGCGACGCACGTCGTACGGCGCCGGAGCGGGCGCCGCAGGAGGCGCTTCAGTGGGCGCCAGTGGGGGCGCCGGTACCGGAAGAGTTGCGAGCTGGGCCCGAATGTCCGGGGACGCATTCAGCAGGAACCAGCGCTCCCCGTCGGCACTGATCGCTACCGACGACTGGGTCCGCGTGCGCGCGCGCGCGGGATCGGTTCTCGCGACGTGGCAGGTGGGGCAGTGACAGTTCCACTGCGGAAAGCCGCCGCCCGCGGCGGTGCCTAGAAGTCGGATGTGCATGAGGAGCGTGGGCGCGCCGGCCAGCAGGGCGCAAAAGACAAGAGCCCGCGTCGCGGGCTCCTGTACCTACCTCTTGGCGACGTACGCGGTGACTTCCATCGTCACCTCGACGACCTCGAATACGGGTTTTGTCCAGCGCATACTTCACCTCTTGTGCAGGATGAATCCTCCCCGAATGATGGCGAGCGTGAAGCCCAAAACGCAAGTTGTCCACGGTCGCACCTTTCACCGCTGTCTGCGGGGCAGCATCTTCTGTCGATGCGTTTCAACACGGTGGTGTTCGACTGCGATTCCACGCTGTCGGCAATCGAGGGGATTGACGAGCTCGCCATCGACTCGCCCGACCATCGAGAGGAAGTGCGTGCCCTGACCGACGCGGCCATGCGGGGCGACGTCTCGCTCGAGGACGTGTACGGCCGACGCCTTGCGATCATGCGGCCGAGCCGAGCCATGCTGGATGCGCTGGCCGTGCGTTACATCGACGCGATGGTGCCAGACGCGCGCGACGTCGTCTCGGCGCTGACATCGGAAGGAATCGCGGTGCGTGTCGTGTCTGGCGGGCTGCGCGCGGCACTCGTTCCGATGATTCGCGCACTGGGCCTCCACACCGGGGCGCTCGCCGCCGTAGATCTGCGCTGGAACGCCGACGGGACGTATGCCGGCTTCGATGAGTCGTCCTCGCTGACGCGCTCCGGTGGCAAGCGCGAAGTCGTGGCGCGCTGGCGCGAGGAGCTCGGCGCGCCGGTCATGATGGTCGGCGATGGCATTACGGATCTCGAAGTGAAACCGGCGGCCGACCTGTTCGTCGCATACGCTGGTATTGTGGAGCGGCCTGCGGTGGTGGCTGCTGCCGACGTCGTGCTGCGATCCAACTCGCTGGCTCCCGTGTTCACGCTCGCTCTTGGCGGCGTGCGTCCCCAGGGCGATCATGCCCGGCTCGTCTTCGACGCCGGATCCGCTCTCCTACTTCAAGCCTCACCCAAGCACGTT
>JBKJRV010000381.1:0-5311 GCA_046593115.1 Gemmatimonadaceae bacterium | reverse complement strand
GGGCGTTTTCGTTTTTCGTCCTGATCCCCGCGATCAAGCTGTTCGGCGCGGCGCTGACCGGGCCAATTTTTCCGGCTACGATCCTGATCTCCGAAATGACGGCGATGCAGGTTCGCGCGAATTACGTCTTCTACATCGGTGCCGGAGCCGTGACGGCGGCTGGCCTGATCAGCCTTGGCCGGTCGCTCCCCACCATTTTGAGCGCACTTCGCGGAGGCGTCGGCGATATCAGGAGCGCCGCGGCCGGAACGGGAAGCGTGAGCCGCGTTGACCGTGATCTTCCGCTCAGGATTGTCGGCATTGGAACGTTGTTGATCGCCATCGCGATGGTGGCGCTGCCGCAGATCGGGATCAACATCGTCGGCGCCATTCTGGCGGTGGTGTTTGCCTTCCTCTTCGTGACCGTTTCGAGCCGCATCACCGGACAGATCGGCTCTTCGGCCAATCCTGTGTCGGGCATGACGGTCGCTACCGTGCTGATGACCGCACTCATCTTCCTCGCGGTCGGCTGGACGGGTATCGAGCACCGCGTGCTCGCGCTGTCCATCGGCGGTGTGGTGTGTGTCGCCGCTGCGGTTGCGGGAGCCACGTCTCAGGATCTCAAGACCGGTTATCTCGTGGGCGCGACGCCCGCGCGGCAGCAGATCGGGCTCGTCTTCGGCGTGACGACGTCCGCGATTCTGATTGGCGGCATCATTCATTTCCTGAACGAAGCGAAGACGACGATGGTGTCGCGCAGCTATCCGGGCGTGACCGTTGGTGTCATCGAACCGAAGGCCGTGAAGGGTCCGGATGGATCGAGCCTTCGGGTTGGCCGACTGTATGAGCAGACCGGCGAAGCGCCTGCCGGCAAGTATCTCGTGGATGAATCCGGTGCCATCAAGTTTCTTGTCGATCCCGGCATCGGCGGGCGCGAAGTGGTGGATTACAGCGGACGTCGCGTCGAGAAGCTCGACTCGCCCAAGGCGCAGATCATGGCGCTGGTGGTGGATGGCATTCTCACGCAGAAGCTTCCGTGGGGGTTGATCCTCATTGGAGCCTTCATCGCGATCGCGATCGAGCTCCTGGGCATTCCGTCACTCCCGGTGGCGGTGGGTGTCTATCTGCCCATTTCGACGTCTGCGACGATGTTCATGGGCGGGATCATCCGGTGGCTCGTGGAGCGCCGCATGACGGCCGCGCAACGCAGTGGCCCGGAAGCGGATTCCGGACCCGGCGTATTGTTCTCGTCCGGACTCATTGCCGGCGGCGCGATCATGGGGGTGCTCCTCGCCGCGCTCACGACGTTCAAGGTCAACGAAGCGACGACCTGGGCAGACAAGCTGAGTTTTGCGAGTGCCATGGGACACTTCGCGGAAAATGGCCTGTTTGCCATGGTGTTCTACATCGCGCTGGTGGCAGTGCCCCTCTACGTCATCGCGCGGCGGAAGCATGACTCGACTCACTAACCGGATTCATATGTCCAACATTCTGGTCACGGTGTCGGCGCTCTGCGCGTTGACGCTGCCCCTCTGGGCCCAACAGCCTGCGACGACGCCGCCGCAACGCCGCATCGACCAGGGATTCGCGCGACCTGCACCGCCCCCCGCTGATCTCATCATCACGAACGCGCGGATTTACACGGTAGACGAGAATCGCCCGATCGCCGAGGCCATGGCCATTCGGGGTGGGCGTGTGATGTTTGCGGGCTCGGCACGCGGCGCGCTGAGCTACAAGGGTCGCGCAACACGTGTCGTCGATCTCGCGGGCCGTCCCGTCATTCCCGGCATGGTGGACGCGCATGCCCATCTGAGTAGCCTTGGCGCCGCGCTGCGGACCGTCGATCTCGTTGGATCAAAGAGCTACGACGAAGTCATCGCGCGCGTGGTCGCCGGCGCGAAGAAGTTGCCGCCCGGCAGCTGGGTGATTGGACGGGGGTGGGATCAGAACGACTGGCCCGACACGCGCTTCCCTGATCACGAGGCGCTCTCAAAGGCGCTGCCCGACAATCCGGTCTACCTCACCCGTGTTGATGGACACGCCGCGCTGGTCAACGCGAAAGCCATGGAGGCGGCGTCGCTCACCTCGGCAACGGTTGATCCGGCGGGTGGCAGACTGGAGCGTGCCAGCGGCGGACGGCCGACCGGGGTGCTCGTGGATCGCGCCATGGGCATCGTGGGACGTGTGATCCCCAATCCATCGGCCGAGGAATCGCGGACGCGCGTCCTCGCCGCGATTGCGGAGGCCAACCGCTGGGGGCTCACTGGAATACACGACGCCGGCGTCGGTCGCGAAACCATCGACATTTACGTTGCCCTCGCGAAAGCCGGTCAGTACAACCTCCGCAACTATGTGATGATGGCCGCCGACAGCAGCCTCATCGCGGAGAACTTTGCGCGAGGTCCGCAGATCGCGATGTACGACGGCCGGCTCTGGATCCGAAGCATCAAGATCTCGGTCGATGGCGCCCTGGGATCCCGAGGCGCTGCCATGATCGAGCCGTATAGCGATGAACCGGGAAATCGTGGGCTGATTCTCACGCCGCCCGAGCGCATCCGGACCATCGCCACGGAAGCGTTGCGCCGCGGCTTCCAGGTGAACGTGCACGCTATCGGCGACCGCGGCAACCGGCTGGTGCTCGACGCGTTTGAGCAGGCGCTGACCGCCGTGCCGACGTCGGATCACCGCTTCCGCGTGGAGCACGCTCAGATCCTCAACCCCGCCGACGTACCGCGGTTTGCAAAGCTCGACGTCATTCCATCGATGCAGAGCGTTCACCAGACGAGTGACATGTACTGGGCCGGTGAGCGCATCGGCAAGGCGCGCGAGGTGGGTGCCTACGCCTGGCGGTCGCTGCTCAATACTGGCGTGGTGATTCCGAACGGCTCCGACTTTCCGGTCGAGGCGACGAATCCCCTGTTGTCGTTCCACTCGGCCATTACGCGACAGGATGAGAAGAACTGGCCGGAAGGTGGATGGCATCCGGAGCAGAAGATGACGCGCGAGGAAGCACTGAAGTCGATGACGATCTGGCCCGCCTACGCTGCATTCGATGAGCGCAGTTCAGGGTCGCTCGCCCCGGGCAAGTATGCTGACTTCGTGGTGCTCGATCAGGACATCATGACGGTTCCCGCCGAGAGAATACTCGCGACGAAGGTGCTCGCCACGTATCTCGGTGGAAAGGCCGTTTACGAGTCGAAATGACGACGTCTCATATCAAGGTGCTGCGATGACGAGTCCGGGCAACATGGAGCGCACTCCGACACAGATGGCGATTATCCGGATGGCGCTGCTGGGTGGAGTGCTGATCTTCGGAGCGGTCATCTGGTTTCTGCATCGCCAGCCCGGTTACGTGCCCGCGGGAGGAATGGAGCAGATGCGGCCGGTCATTCCCGCGATCATGCTGGTGTTCATTGCCTGCATCGTCGCGGTGCGCTTCTACCTTGCCCGGGTGACGGATCCATCGAAGGTCGGCATTTTCCAGCTTGTCGGCTGGACGATTGGCGAGGCGGCAGCCGTGCTGGGTGCCGTGTACTACTTCAACACCGATGACCCGCGTTTCTACATCATTGGCCTGTTCGTGATGCTCGCGTCGTTCATCGTGGTGCCGCTGCGCCGCGCATAGAGGATCACGGCTGCGCGCCAGCGTCAGGCGCAGCAGCGGTCTTGCCGCCCGGCACGGGTGTGAGCCACATGCGCACCGCCACGATAACCAGGAAGACGGCGAACGCACGCTTGAGGTACAGTGGCGAGAGCGACAGCGCGAGCTTCGCCCCGAACCATGCGCCAATGAACAGGCCCAGGGCGATGAGCAGTGATGCGCGATAGTTGAAATAGCCCGCGCGGTAGTACTCGTAGACCCCGAGCGCCCCGACCGGGAGCAAGAGGGCGCCAAGCGAAGTGCCGGTCGCCATCGCGGGCTTCATCATGGCGAAAAGCATCAGCGCCGGTACGATGACCACGCCGCCGCCGATTCCAAAAAGTCCGGACAGTACGCCGGCGCCAAGACCAATGACAACGAAGAGGAGGATTCCCATTCTATTACCTGCGGGATACGATGAGTCACGCCGACCGGCCAACTTGCGATAATGTATCCGGGATTTCCTCTCTATGCTTCCTCAATCATCAATTGCGTTTCTCAAGCGGCTCCTCGACACTCCCGGTCCGTCGGGCTTCGAAGCACCGGCGGCGCGTGTTTGGCGCGAAGAGGCGGAGACGTTTGCGCATGAGGTGACGACGGACGTTGCGGGCAACAGCATCGCCGTCGTAAATCCGGGCGGCACTCCCACGATCATGCTGGATGGGCACATCGATGAGATCGGCCTGATCATCCAGTATATCGACGACGACGGCTACCTCTACTTCTCGGGGATCGGCGGGTGGGATGCGCAGGTGCTCGTCGGCCAGCGAATTCGACTCGCCGGCCGCGATGGCGACGTCTTCGGGGTTGTCGGGCGCAATCCGATTCACGTGATCAAGGCCGAGGACAAGGACAAGGCCGTGAAGATCACCGATCTCTGGATCGACATTGGCGCCGAGAACCGCAAGGCTGCGGAGGAGCGCGTCGGTGTGGGCGATGCGGGGGTCATCGATTCGCGCACCATGGAGTTCCCCAACAATCGGATTGTTTCGCGCTCGGTGGACGATCGCATTGGAGCGTTCATCGTGCTCGAGGCTCTCAGGCGTTATGCGGAGAAGCCCGGCACCGCGCGCGTGGCCGCCGTCGCTACGACGCAGGAAGAAATCGCGTGGAACGGCGGCGGTGCGCTCGTCTGCGCGAGCTGTCTCAATCCCCAAATGGCGATCGTGGTGGACGTCACTATTGCCACCGATCATCCCGGCATCGAGAAAAAGGAGCATGGCGACCACCGGTTGGGCTCCGGTCCGGTGTTCACTCGCGGCTCGCTGATCTCTCCGGTTGTCCTCTCGATCCTGCGGCAGACCGCCGAGCAACACGGCATTCCGTACACGATTCAGGCGGCGGGGAAAGACACCGCCACCAATGCTGATGCGATCACCATTTCACGCGAGGGGGTTGCGACGGCACTGGTCTCTATCGCCAATCGCTACATGCACTCTCCCAATGAAATGGTCAGCCTGACGGACGTTGAACAGACGGCAGATCTATTGGCGGAGGTGTGCAGGACGGTGACGTCGGAAACGGATTTCAGGGCAAGGTAGCTCCACCGGAGCCACCGGTGCGGGATCACCGGCCTGGTGCGCCGCGACACTGACTCGACGCGCGGGTCAGTTGCCTGAGCTGGCGGGCAGCTGCGCCTTGAGCATGACGCGGAAAACCGCGTCCTTTACTTCCTTGTCCTTGTCGCTGGCC
>JBKJRV010000375.1:0-2527 GCA_046593115.1 Gemmatimonadaceae bacterium | reverse complement strand
CCACCGGCCTCGCCGGCCGCGACCATGTTCACGTACAACTCGCTGAATGCATTCGGGTGCTTCCCCAATGCATCGGCGACGGTGTGCCCCGACTCCACGTCGTACACCACGGCGTGGGTGACGTCCTTGAGCGCCGGGTTCTCGCTCTGCTTGGCGAGAATGTCCAGAGCCTGCACGAGCGGCAGTCCGGCGTTGATCATCGTCGAGAACTGCCGCGTGAAGATGACGATGTCGCGCATCGTGATCTTGCCAGACCGCTTCTTCTTGTCCGCCACGCCTTCGTCGACCTTGATGACTTGCAGCTTCTGCTTCTTGAGCTGGTTCATCACCTCGTCGCGATTGGGCGCTTCGATGGTGGCTTGTTTCATCTCGCCCTTGACGTCGCGGGCGGTATACGTAAATGTCGGCATCTGGTTTTCTCCTGGATTCGTCCCGCTATCCGGCCGGGGCTAGCCTCATTTCTTGACCCCGCCCTTTCCGTCTTCCGCCGGTGTCATGCCCATCATGCGCATCAGCTCACCCTGGTCGCTCGAGGAGCGCAGGCAATCGTCGGCCGTGACCTGCTTGGTCACGTAGAGCTGGTACAAGGCGTCGTTCATCGTCTGCATGCCGAATTTCTTGCCGGCCTGCATCGACGAATAGATCTGGTGGATCTTGTCGTCTCGAATCAGGGCGCGAATCGCGCCGGTCATGACGAGGATTTCCGCCGCCATGACGCGTCCACCACCGATCTTCGGCAGCAGCGTCTGGGTGACGATGCCCTCGAGACAGAATGCGAGCTGGGCGCGTACTTGCGACTGCTGGTGACTGGGAAAGACGTCGATGATGCGATTGATCGATTCGGCGGCGCTGTTCGTGTGCAGCGTCGCGAACGCTAGGTGACCCGTTTCGGCGATGGTGAGACCGGCGTGAATCGTCTCGAGATCGCGCATTTCGCCGATGAGCACGACGTCGGGATCTTCACGCAGTGAGTATTTGAGCGCCGTCTGGAAGGACTTCGTGTCGGTCCCCACCTCGCGCTGATTGACGATGCAGTTCTGATGGCGGTGGATAAACTCGATCGGATCCTCGACCGTGATGATATGGCCTTTCCGCTCGCGGTTGATCTTGTCGATCATGGCCGCGAGGGTTGTGGACTTTCCCGATCCCGTCGGACCCGTCACCAGCACCAGCCCGCGCGGCTTCTCGGCGAGCTTGGCGATGACGGCCGGGAGCCCGAGGTCCGCGAAGGTCTTGATGGAAAACGGGATCTGCCGAATGACCATCGACACACAGCCGCGCTGCTTGAAACAGTTCCCGCGGAAACGCGCAAGATTCTGGATGCCGAACGAGAAGTCGAGCTCGTCCTCCATCTCGAAGCGCTTCTTCTGGTTCTCGGTGAGGACCGAGTAGGCCAGCTGAAGCGTGTCCTTTGGGTTCATCACGAAATCGGTATTCGAATTCGTGATGTCGCCGTCAATGCGCAGCTTGGGACGCTCGCCAGCCGTAATATGCAGGTCGGAGGCGTCGCGCTCGATCATTTCCTCGAGCAACTGCCGGAGGTTGACACCGGTGGCGGCGGGGGCTGGAGCGGTCATTGATAGATCGTTTTAAGGGATAGACTGGGTGTGCTCTGCGTTCTGCGTGCTGCGTTCTGCGTTAATTCGTTCCGGTATGTCGTGGCGGGGCCAATGGCTGCGCAACTTACGCAGAACGCAGTACGTAGAACGCAGTCGCCTCAGACGCTTGTCTCGCGCAACACTTGTTCGACGGGCACCAGCCCCTTCATGATCTTGAGCCAGCCATCCATGCGCAGCGTGAGCATCCCGTCGTCGATGGCGCCATCCCGGATTTCCGCGGCGCCCGAGTTCGAGATGATCAGCTTCCGGATCTTCGGCGTCATGAACATGACCTCGTAAACGCCCTGCCGGCCTTTCGTGCCCGTCTGTGCGCACTGGTCGCAGCCCGTGCCCTTGAAGTACGGCAGCTCGCCGATCTTCGTCTCCAGCGACAGCTTTTGCAGGAAGGGCGCCGCATCCTTCGGCGCTTTCTCCCGCGCGCCGTCGAGTGCCTCCTGCGTGAAGCGCATCTCACCCAGCTTTGTCGTGCGCTTGACCTTCATCGTCGAGAGCTCGAGGTCATCCGGCTCGTACTTGATCTTGCAGCCCGAGCACACGCGGCGCACGAGCCGCTGGGCGAGTACCAGGTTGAGCGCTGAGGATACGTTGAACGGCTCCAGACCCATGTCCATTAGACGCGTCACCGTCTCGGCCGCCGAGTTGGTGTGCAGCGTCGAAAGCACGAGGTGGCCCGTGAGCGCGGCCTTGATCGCGATACCGCCGGTTTCCAGATCGCGAATCTCACCGACCATGATGATGTTCGGATCCTGCCGCAGGAATGCCTTCAGCGCCGCCGCGAACGTCATCCCGATGTCGTTGCGCACCAGCACCTGGTTCACGCCAAACAGGTTGTACTCGACCGGATCCTCGGCCGTCATGATGTTGGTGTCGCCGGTGTTGATCTTCGACAGGCACGAATAGAGCGTGGT
>JBKJRV010000421.1:0-10082 GCA_046593115.1 Gemmatimonadaceae bacterium | reverse complement strand
CCTCGAGCCGCAGCCGAATCGAGGCCAAAGGCGAGGCCTACTGGAGCGAACAGGTTGCCATCCAGCATCTTGGTGCGCAGGCATGGCTGGAGCTCGCATCACAGCGCTCCGACAGCGCGCTGGCCCACATGCGTGAAGCGGCGCGGCGTGAGGAACTCACCGAGAAGGCTCCGGTGACCCCCGGTCCGCTCGCTCCCGCGCGCGAACTGCTCGGCGACATGCTCATGGGGCTGAACCGGCCGGCCGAGGCGCTTGTTGAATATCAGGCGACGCTGCGGACGGAACCCAACCGGTTCCGGGCGATCTACGGTGCGATGCGCGCGGCGTCGGCTGCCGGCAACCGGGCGGCCGCCGCGCGCTACAAGTCGGCTTTACGCAGGCTGAGCGCCAAAGCGGATGTCGGGGCGCGTCCGGAGATGAAGAAGCTGCGCTAGACCAACAACCATCGAGCCCCCGGAGAGGCTCTAAAGGATACGCCGCATCTGTTTCCCCGCGCGCCGGCATCCTATTATTGAGGTCACACCGTACGTGACTCTCTCCCCGACTTCCTTGGCCGACCTCCGCACCGACCTGCAACGCGCCGTCGGCGACGTCTATCGTATCGAGCGTGAGCTGGGCGCCGGCGGCATGAGTCAGGTCTTCCTCGCGGTCGAGCAATCGCTGAACCGCCAGGTCGTCATCAAAGTGCTCCCGCCCGAGATGACCACCGAGGTCAGCGCCGCCCGCTTCAAGCGCGAGATGGAAGTCACGGCGCAGCTGCAGCATCCCCACGTGCTGCCTATTCTCAGTGCCGGTGCCCGGGAGAACCTGCTCTACTATGTGACGCCCTATATCGCGGGCGAAACGCTGCGCCACCGCCTCAAGCGGGACGGCGCATTTCCCATCGCGGTCGCATCACGCATCATCCGCGAGATCGCCGACGCGCTCTCCTATGCGCACCGGCAGGGCGTGGTCCATCGCGACATCAAGCCCGAGAATATCTTTCTCGAGGATGATCACGCGATCCTCGCCGACTTCGGTGTCGCTCGCGCCATCGTCGCCGCCACCACCGGGACGTCCGCCGGACTCACTGGTATCGGCATGTCGGTGGGGACGCCGGGCTACATGGCGCCCGAACAGGTCAGTGGCGATCCCAATATCGACGCGCGTGCCGATATTTACGCTCTCGGTGTTGTGGGCTACGAGATGGTGGCCGGCCACCCGCCGTTCATCGCCACGTCCGCACACGCGCTCGCTGCGGCTCATCTTACCACGGCGCCCATCCCGCTGGGCGAAGTGCGCGCCGATACGACGCAGGAGCTGAACGACGCGATTGCCCGCGCGCTCGCGAAGGATCCCGACGACCGTTTCCAGACCGCTGCGGCCTTCCGCGATGCGCTGGACGCGTCATCCTCGGGCACGCCGCCCGCGCATTCGATCGCCCGCAAGCGGGGCCGCCTCATCGGCATGGCGGCGGCCGTCGTCCTGCTCATTGGAGCGGCGGCTGGTGGCCTGTTCTGGAAGAACCGCGCGCCGGCCACGCTCGATGCCAACCTGCTGGCCATCGCCCCGTTCGACGTGTTCAGCGCTGACCTCCAGCTCTGGAAGGAAGGTCTCGTTGACGTGCTTGCGCGCAACATCGACGGCGCCGGACCACTGCGCACTGTGTCGCCGAGCGTGGTGATCCGTCGCTGGAAGGGCCGAGCAGATCGGGAGTCTGCGCGCGCCCTCGCGCAGCAGACCGGCGCGCGGCTCGCCGTCTTCGGCAGTCTCGAGAAGTACGGTGGGGATTCCGTGCGGGCGGTCGTGACGCTGCTCGACGCGAAGTCAGGCAACGCCGTCGCCGATATCCGCCGGAATGAAGCCGTCTCGCGGATGGACCGGCTCGTCGACTCGCTCACGGTGGGCCTGCTGCGGGAGCTCGGCCGCACGCATCCGGTGGGCGCGGTGCGGCTCGCGGGCATTGGATCGTCCTCGCTCCCGGCGCTGAAGGCATTCCTGCAGGGCGAGCAATACCACCGGCGAACCGAGTGGGATTCGGCGCTGGTCAACTACGAGCAGGCGATTTCGCTCGATCCGAACTTCGCGCTGGCCCTGCATCGCGCCGCGAACGTGCGCGGCTGGCTGAATGGCATCGCGGATTCGGTATCGGTCGCGTATCAGCAGCGCGCTTCGGCCAACCTGCGCGGCCTCGCGCCCCGCGAGAGTCTGTTCATCCTCATGGATTCGCTGGGCCGGTCCATTCGCGGCAACGATTCCGTCACCGCGTCACGGTTCCGCCGTTACTTCGCGATCGCCGATCTCGTCTCGGCGCGCTATCCGAACGACGCCGAGGCCTGGTTCTCGGTTGGCGAGGCACGGTTCCATTATGGCACGCGCTTCGGCCGCGAGCAGTCACGCTACGGAATGCTCGAAGCCTTCGACCGCTCCATCGCGGCGGATTCCGGCTTTGCGCCGGCGTACCTGCACGCGATCGAGCTTGCGTATGAACTCGGCGGCGTGGAGACCGGGCTGCGCTATGTGAAAGCCTACAACGCGCTCGCCTCGGGAGACGTTCACGCCGGTGCGATGCGGCTCGTCGCCCAAGTCACCGATCCCGCTACCGCACGTCTGCCCGCCACCGGCACGATGATCGACACGGTCAGTGCTGCGGTCTTGCAGCGCGTGGGAACGGCGATCGGGATGCTCACCGATTCGGCAGAATCGGCTGTCCGTGTCGCACGTCGCTTCTCTGTCCGTCGTCGCGACGGCTTCATTGGCGGGGCCGACTCGGTGGCTACGACGCTCTTCAAGACCAATGTGCTCGATTACCGGGGACATCCGGCGGAGGTCCGGAAGCTCCTCATGGAGCATCGGGACACAAAGTATTTGAAGTACGGCATCGAGCCTGTGTTCTTCGCGGCCTTCATGCGACTGTGGCCCGAAGACACGTTGCGCGCCCTGATGGCGGCCATGGCGAAAGACACCAACAGCTTCAGGCAGGCGCAGGTGGCGCTGGTCTCCGGGGACACAGCCAAATTCGCGTCGGTGAAAGCGCTCTACGCGTCCGACACGGCACGTGCCTTCCGCCATCGGACCGTCTCGACGTTTGTCGACGCGCGATGGGCCCTCCTTCGTGGCGATACCTCGCGCGCCCTCGCATTGATGGAATCCGTTCCCGATTCAATTATCGATGATCAGGGAATGCGGCTCGCCAAGGCGGAGCTGTTGATGGCGCGTGGAAAGAACCGTGAGGCGCTGCGTGCGGTCCGTGATCTGTTTCATTGTCCCTGCGCGCTTCGCGTCTACCTTGCGCTTGCCCGCGGTCGAGCCGCGGAGCGCGTCGGCGAGAAGGAGATCGCCATCGAGAGCTACGCTCTTGTCGCAGACGCCTGGCAGAACGCGGATCCCGAGCTGAAACGGTTTGTGGATGAGGCGAAAGCCGGGCTGCGTCGTCTTGGAACCGACGAGAATCAACCGCGCGTCCTCAAGCTCTAGCGCACTCGCTCAGCGTCTCTCTCGCCGCCTCAGCTACTCCCATGGATCAGAAGGTCATCGACGCTGCACGGAAGGCGTTCGCCCCAGCGGCCGGCAGCGGCGCCGTTATCCTCGGAGCCGTGCTGCACGATGGCGAGTGTCATCCCGAGCCTCTGGTCGCCCTGCCACTGGCCATGCTCAGCCGGCATGGCCTGATCGCGGGAGCGACGGGAACCGGCAAGACGAAAACGCTGCAGCTGCTCGCGGAGCAGCTGTCTAACGCCGGCGTGCCCACCTTTCTGGCCGACGTGAAGGGCGACGTGTCCGGCGTCGCCATGCCGGGTGAGGCGTCGCCACGCATCACCCAGCGTGCGACCGAAACCGGTTACCCCTGGAAGGCGAACAACTTTCCCGTTGAGCTGCTGAGTCTCACTGGCAAGCAGGGCGCGCAGCTGCGCGCGACGGTGTCCTCGTTCGGACCCGTCCTTCTGTCGAAAGTGCTCGGCCTCAACGAAACGCAGACGAGCGTGCTCACTCTCGTCTTCAAGTACTGTGACGACAAGGGGCTGCTTCTCCTCGACTTTGCCGACTTGCGTGCTGTGCTACAGCATCTGACGGGCGATGGGGCCGCCGAGCTGGTGCCCTATGGCGGCATGTCGAAGCAGACAGTTGGCGTGCTGCTGCGCGAAATGGTGACGCTCGAGCAGCAGGGTGCGAATGCGTTCTTCGGCGAGCCGGAGTTCGATCTCGCTGATCTCACGCGCGTGCTCCCGGATGGACGCGGCCTGATGAGCGTGCTCGAGCTCTCGGACGTACAGGATAAGCCGGCGCTCTTCTCGACCTTCATGATGTGGATGCTCGCACGGCTGTATCACACGCTGCCCGAAGTGGGCGACCTGGAGAAGCCGAAGCTCGTGTTCTTTTTCGATGAAGCGCACCTGTTGTTCAATGATGCGAGCAAGGCGTTCCGGGAGCAGGTGGAACAGGTCGTTCGACTGATTCGCTCCAAGGGTGTCGGCGTGTTCTTCGTGACGCAGAGCCCGAAGGATGTGCCCGCCGACATTCTCGGACAGCTCGGCAATCGCGTTCAGCACGCGCTGCGAGCCTTCACGCCGGATGACGATAAAGCGCTGCGCGCCGCGGCCCGGACCTTTCCGAAGACGACGTTCTACGACGTCGAGGAAACGCTGACGACGCTCGGAATCGGCGAAGCGCTGGTCACGGTCCTGGCACCCAATGGCGCGCCGACCCCGCCGTTCGCCACGCGGATGATCCCGCCGGCTTCGCGAATGGGCCCGTTGTCGCCACCGGAGATGACGTCGCTCATTGCCGGCTCCGCGCAGGTGCGTGAGTACGCGACGGCGGTGGACCGCGTGAGCGCGCGAGAGATGCTGGCTGGCCGTGGCGCGGCCGCCGCCGCCGCTGCGTCAGTCCCCGTTGAGGGCGCCGATCCCGCGCCGTCCGGTCGCGCGAAGAAGGAGCCGCCGAGTACCTTCGAGCAGATTCTGAAATCACCGATGGCGCGCACGGTGGCCGGCGTGGTCACGCGGGGACTAATGGGGGCACTGCTGGGCACACCACGTCGCCGACGCCGTTAGCGAACGGACTCGGAGTTGCGCGAGCAATAAACTCGGAGACAATTCCGGCACGCTTCCGACATGCTAGCACGGCGGTTGCCAAGAGAAAACTCACCTCAACCGGCGGCAATCATGGCAACTCGAAAGAAGAGCACGGGCAAGGGCAGCAGCGCGCGCAAGAGCAGTGGTGGACGGAAGCGCAGCGGCGGGAGGAAGACAGGCAAAAAGACAGGCGGGAAAAAGACGGGCGCAGGGAGCACTGGCAAGAAGAGCGGGGCCCGGAAAGCCAACGCCGGTAAGAGCAGCGGGAAGCGTGAGCTCATTTCGCCACGTGGCAACAAGCGCTTCGTCCGCCGTGGATCGGGAGGCGAGTTCACGGAATCGGATGACCAGAGCCGGTCGCTCAGTCAGGATGTGAAAAAGAAGGCGAAGACCAAGGTCAAATCAGGACAGGGCGATCGAGGCGATCAGCAGCGGTGAGTTTCCTGCCTCCTGGGTCCCGGCGCGCGTGGAGGGTTGCCCTCGGCGCGCTGGTGATCTCCTCGTCGCTCGCGGCGCAATCATCGGATACCACCCGTCAGTCCAGGCGGCCGCTCTTCACGTCGCGCGATGCGTACATCATCGGCGGCATCACGGCCGCAAGCATCCTGCTCATCCAGGTGGACCGCCCGATCCTCCGGGAGATCCAGCGCGACACCAGCGCCTTTCTGCGCAACAGCGCGGAGAACCTGAAGTATGTCAACGAGAAGAGTCTGCTGGCGCTGGACCTCGTGTTCTACGGCGTAGGTCGCATCGGCCGTCTGGAACGGCTCGCCGACATTGGCCTCCACGGCAGCGAGTCAATTGCCATCGTGTCGGTGGTGTCAACCATCATCAAGAGCACTACGGGCCGCCCGCGCCCGCGTCTGTCGGATCGCAATCCTTTCGTTTTCAAACCCAACAGGGGGTGGAGTGACGGAGCCTATCGCTCATTCCCGTCACTGCACCAGGCGGGGAGCCTTGCGTTCGCATCCGCACTGGTGACGGAAACGTCGATCTCGTGGCCGAACCGGACGAAGTATATCGCGCCAGTTGTCTACACCGTCGCCATTCTGCCGGGAATTGCACGCATCTATACGAATAACCACTGGGCGAGCGACGCGCTCCTGGGCACTCTGCTCGGCACCTACGCCGGGATCAAGACCGTGCAGTACGCCCACTCGCACAAGGACAACCGTCTGGATCGCTGGCTTCTGAGCGCCCGCTACGACGGGGATGTACCGATGCTCGTTATCGGACGGAAGTTCTAGGAGCGCCCCTACTCAGCCACCTGGCAATTCGCTCCCCCGCAAAGCGCAGCAGCAACCCCACGGCCAGGAAGCGCACTCCCCGACCCGCCACCAGGGCAAGCGCAAACGACCAGAACGGCACGCCGAACGTGCCCGCCCCGATACAGATCAGCTTCGTCGGCACCGGAGACATGGTACTGAGCAACACGAGCTTCCAGCCGTGCTCCTCGAACAAGGGACGCCTCGCTTCCAGCATGCTGCGTCCGATGCCGATCCAGTCGAGCAACGCACCGCCGCCTCCGGCCACCGCCTGCGCGCCGATGGCATACGCGATGAACCCGCCAACGGTAGACCCCGCGGTCGCCCAGATCGCGAGGTAAAGTGCCCTGCGCGGATCGGCGAGTCCGAGGGGAATGAGAACGCCCTCGCTCGGCCCCGGGACGACTGATCCCTGGAGCAATCCCCACGCACCCACTGCGGAGCCGGCCCAGCCTGCCTCGGCCCAGAGGTGAAGGCGAGCCAGTACGCGGCGAATAAAGTCTCTCATGCTATGAATGCAACCCGTGGATTTCGGCGTTTCATCGGTTACTTCGTGGTTGTGATCTGAGTCTGGAGAGTGGGTAGCTGTCTAACCCGAGTTTCAATGGTTCATTTGATCGCCGGAGGCAGTATGTCAGGCATCGCCAAGGTAGTTGCAGTCACTATGTTCGCCGCGGGGTGTGTCACCCATGCTCCTCGTCCCGTAACAGCCGAGTGCATCTCGGGTTGCGTGGTTGTGGCTCATAAACCTGCGGTCAGGGCCAAGGGAAAATCCATATCGCCGGTGCAGGAGATGCCGGCTCAGGTGCACGCCACCATTAGCGCATCAGCCGATAGTACCCAGGCGTTCGCGATTGGCATCGTCCAGAATGCGGACGCATCCGCCATGCATGCCTCGTTCGCGCTTCAGCCGGGCATGTCCCTGAAGAACGTGAAGTCGATGGTCCGCACCGCGCGGAGCGAGGCACAGGTGGCGCGTGCGTCTGCCGACTCGACCATCAAACAGGGCGACCGAATCGCGCAATCCGTGAGCGGACTGCCGTCGGCCGCGAACCGTCCGTGGAACCAGAGCGCGGAGTATGCTCACTACTGGAAGCTCGCGCGTCACGAGCTCGTACTCGCGCGCGACGAAGCCTCGAGGGCGGTGGAAGCGGCCGATCTCGCGCTTGTTTGTGCGACACCGGCGTGCGCACGCGAAAACATTGCCGTGCTCAAGGCGAAGAGCAGGAATAGCGCCGGTTCCACGCGTCAGGCCGAGCCGCTGCTCCGCATTGCGCTTGCCTTCGCGAGCTCCCGGTACGCCACGGGGTTGTAGCCGAGCGCAGGTGAGGGCTCGACACTCTGTTGATGGAAGGCCTCGGGGAAGCTGCCCGGGGCCTTCTTTCGTTCAACGTCTGGCAATGGGGCAGATGCCCGGCGCCCGCTTTCATTCAGGATCTTCCAGCAGCTTAAGAGAGGAACCTCGGCCCCTGCCGAGCTGCGTCACCGTGCATTGCTCCGGTGCCTTGTCCGGACGCCAGCGGAGCAGCCTGGTCCCATGTCGAAATCGCCCTCCACTGAAGTGATCGTACTGCACCTCGATCGGCATCCTGAGGCTGTCGAGCGCGTCTCGAACGATCAGCGCCGTCTTCCGCACCGTGTCGAAACTCGCGCCCGGAACCGGATCCAGGTCGAAGTGCAGGTAGTCCGGCAACTGGACATCGTCACAGCGCGCATACCACTGATTGAGGTCGATGCAGCCCAGGTTCACCACCCAGAGCAGCGACGCGAGGTCCTGGATCATGGGAAAGTCGATGATGTTGCCCGAGCTGTGCGTGATCTCGCACAGCTCGATCCACTCGGGCCTCGGCGACGGCGCGCGTTTCATGAAGAAAAAGGCACCGTCGGCCCCGTGCGGATAGCGCTTCATGATCATCGCACGGTCGTGCAGGTGCGGCAGCAGGGCGGGCGCGATGTCCGCATAGTACTGGAGCAGATGCGCCTTCGTGAGCCCGAGCTTCGGCCAGAACGGTTTGGCGAGGTTGCTGAGCCTCACCGTGCGTCCGGCTGCATGAACCTCGCAGGCTGCGCCGCTGGTCGGAATCTTCACACCCGCTTCTCCAATTTCGGTGGGCGACGCCCATGTCGACTGGCTCCGGCGATCGGGATGTATTCGAGCTCGGTACCGGACTCCAGGTGGCGAAGTAACAGGCCTCCTCGACTCATGTCGCCGCGGCCAACGAACGCAGCCGGAAAGCGGAGCCGATCGCCCAGGATCTCGAGAAAGATGTCGACGTACTTCCCCGTGGCTACGCTGCCCAGCAATACGACGTCGGCAGTGCTGGCGAGACTCGCGAGATGCGTGGCGTCCATCGTCAGCGGCTCCCGGTATCGGGGCTCATCGAGATCGATGGGTACCGAGGCAAACTCACGGAGGTCATCCAGGGTGATCGGCGTGTCGGGTGCAACCAGGCCGCGACTGGTAGTGATGAGATGCACACCCGACACTGCGCGCGGTGGGCGGGCATGCGCATTGGCGTAGGCAAGTTTGCCCCGAAAGTAGAGGCCACTCAGAAAGCTGAAGACTTCGCCGATGGGTGCGCCGCGCGGCGAGCGCAACTGCTTCGCCAGACCAAAAGCGGCGTCGGGATTGAACAGCATTCGAGCCCTCGTTCCCGCGGTATTGGCAGGCGATAGCAGGAATATGCGATGCACGTGCGCTCCCGGGCGCTGCTTGCCAGTTTCCGCGGCGGACATGCGGCTTACGTTCGCAAGTTGCTCGCCCGGTGGCGGGAGCAGATGCAAAAAGGCGCGCCCCAGCGGGAGCGCGCCTTTTCCAACCTGCCTGAGCCAAGCTGTCCCGGTGCTACGCCTTCATCATCTCCGTGAACTGCCCATCGAGACGAACATAGCCGATCTTCTTCGCGCGGTCTGCATGTCGCTCACACGTGGGGCGAAGTGCCTCGGCATCGTGAAGCATGAGCTCCTTGCCGCATTCGGCGACCATGAACATGGCGCCGTACTCGTCTGCGCCCTCGGCCATCTTGAGACTCGTCGTGAAGTGCTCGAGTGCCTTGCTGTTGTCGCCGTTTGCGGTGGCAACACGCACGCGCAGTGTCTCCAGCATTTCGCGACCCTGGAACCAGTCCGCGCGACCGTTGCAGTAGTCTTCGCAGATCGTGAGCGCGGCGCGCGCACCGTCCAGATTGCCAGAGGCAAGGCGGGCAAGTCCGCGACCTGCGGCGGCGCCCAGCCGGACGTCTTCCTGTCCGATCTCCAGAGCCATCGCCGACGTGATATCGTAGAGCTCTTCCCCGGTGCCGTTTTCGCCGATCTCGCGATCGAGGTTTGCAAGGTTGTACAGAGCGTACATCTGCCGCTCGCGGTAGCCCAGCGCGGAGAAGATCGCCAGCGCCTCGCTGAGAAGCGACCGCGCCTTCATATGTTCGCCGCGCTTGAGGTGCATGCAGCCAAGGTTGATGGCCGCGGAACCCCACGCGTCGCGAAAACCCATGGTCCTCGAGAGCGTTAGCGCTGTGTTCAGAGCCTTTGACGTCTGCTCCCAATCGCCCGTGACCATCCGCGCGACACCGAGATTGATGTGGCAGCGTGCCTGGCCGCGCATGTCGCCGGCCTGCTGATAGAGCTCGAGGGCCCGCTGGTACATCGGGATAGCCCGCTCCGGCGTTGGATTGACGTTGGCCAGCCGGTTGATCGCGTCTCCAAGGAGCACCGGGTCGCTGAGCGTTTCGGCCAGCCGCACCGCCTCGCGGGCCATCGACTC
>JBKJRV010000283.1:0-4274 GCA_046593115.1 Gemmatimonadaceae bacterium | reverse complement strand
GCGAGAGCAGGAGCACCGCCCCGATCGACCATTGCGCAACGCGCGATTGCCCGGTCCATCCCGACCACAGCACCAGGACCGAGACAGCCAGGGCGACGAGCCCGAGGACCAGCGAGGCCGGAATCGTCACCCGGTGGTCCATGTAGCTGAACAATCCGCCGACGCCGCTGCCCGCGGTGAGCAGGTCATACGCGTCGAGCCGATAGCTCCAGGCGAGCATCAGCATGGCGAGCGCCGCGAGGACCGCGAGGTGTCGGCGAACATACCCCGTGACGGAGAACCGGCCTCGCTCCCAGCGAAAGCTGCGCGTCATGCTGTACAGAAAGATCACGACCGCGCCAACGAGGAGGAGGGCGATCAGCGACCAGATGAAGAGCGACGTCTCGAACGGCAACCAGTAGACGAAGAAGCCGAGGTCGAACTGGAAGTACGGGTCGGACTCACCGAAGAGGATGCCGTGTCGCGCCAGATCAATGGTGGTCCAGCTCTCCTGCGGCAGCGTGAGAATGGCGCCAAGCACCAGCGACAGCACCACCGTCAGAATGGTCAGATACCTGGGCGGAATCTCCTCACCGATCTCCAGGTTGGCGATGCGCCGTGGAAGCGCTACCGATACCACCGAGCGCCGGACCGCATAGAGATTGAGGAAGACGAACAGACTGCCAGCGGCCGCCGACAGCCCACGGATCAGGAGGGTCGCAGTCGTCTTTGCTCGCCACAGGGGCTCCGCATCCATCGCCCGGAACCACTGATAGTCCACGTACACCGACGCGAGGGCGCGACCAGCCAGCAGTACGACCGCGACCGCGGCGAGTCCGAGGAACAGCCACCGCCGCGGTGCCACGTCAGACCCGGATTCCCCGCGACCGAAGCCAATCCTCCATCTCGGCGCGGATCGCGGAGAGACGCTCCTCGGTGCGCGCTTCGTAGCGCGTCACCAGAATGGGCTGGGTGTTGGAGGCGCGGATGAGTCCCCAGCCGTCGCCGAAGAGGACACGCGCGCCATCGACATCGATCACGTCGTACAGCGACTTGAAGTGCTTCACCGCGTCATCGACGAGGGCGAACTTCAGCTCATCCGGGCAGTCCACGCGGAGCTCTGGAGTCGACACGAAGTGCGGCACGTCGCTCAGCAGCCCCGACACGCTCTTTCCGGAATCCGCGACAATGCGGAGCAGTCGCGCGGCTCCATAGATGGCGTCGTCGTGGCCGTAGAACCCTTCGGCGAAGAACATGTGCCCGGACATCTCGCCCGCGACCGGCGCGTTCAGCTCGCGCATCTTGTCCTTGATGAGCGAGTGCCCGGTGCGCCACATGATCGGCGTGCCTCCCGCTGCCGCGATCGCGTCGGGAAGGGCCTGGGAGCACTTCACGTCGAAGATGATCGGCTGACCCGTACCGGTCCGCGCCAGGACGTCACGCGCGTAGAGAATGAGCACGTGGTCACCCCAGACAATGGTACCGCGTTCATCAACCATGCCGATGCGGTCGGCATCGCCGTCGAAGGCAATGCCGATATCGGCCTTCTCGCGGCGGACGGCGTCGATCAGGTCAACGAGATTCTCGGGAACGGTGGGATCGGGGTGATGATTCGGGAACGTCCCGTCGCTCTCGCAGAAGATGTAACTCCCCTGCAGCCCGAGCCGTGACAGGAGTTGCTCCGCGACGATGGACCCGACGCCATTGCCGCAGTCGATGACCGCTCGCATGGGACGGCTCAACGGGCCGATGCGCCCCACGATATCGTCAATGTAGCGATCGGTGATGGACTGCAAACGCACCGTACCCGGGGTGCGCGCTGGCACCGTACCGCGCTGAATGATGTCGTAGAGGGAGAGGATGTCGTGCCCGTGAAGACTCTCCCGATCCACGGACAGCTTGAAGCCGTTGTACTCCGGCGGATTGTGCGAGCCCGTGATCTGGATACCGCCAACGACATCGAGATGATGGAGCGACCAGTACAGAAGCGGAGTGGGCACGATCCCGATGTCGATGACGTCGAAGCCGGACTCGGTGAGGCCCTGCACGAGCGCGGCCCGGAGTGCGTCGCCGCTCGGGCGGTTGTCTCTCCCCACCGACACCGCGCCCCGCTTGCCATGCTCGGTGAGGTAGGTCGCATAGGCTCGGCCAATATGCAATGCGGCATCGATCGTAAGATCCTTCCCGACAACGCCGCGGATGTCGTACTGCCGGAAGATGCCGGCGACTATGGACGACGTCCGGCCGGGTGCCCCACTCGCGCCAGCCGGCATCAGCGATCCAGCGGCGTGGCGATGGTGCGAACCGATCCGGTGGAAGGCACGATCAGACCACTGGCCTGTGTCCAGCGGACGATCGGATTTGGATACAGTCCGAACAGCAGAATCAGCGCTGCCGACACGGCAATGACACTGGCCGTCATGCGACCCACCGGCTGCGGATCCGTCACGCCCGCTACGCGCGGGCGCATGAACATCACCATGACGACGTACAGGTAATACCCCGCGGAAATCACGCTGGTGAGCACCACGACGACGGCCAATCGCGTCTGCGGTGCGGGCGCCTGGAGGGCGGCCTTCAGCATGAACCACTTCGCGAGGAACCCCAGCCCACCGAACACCGGGAAACCCAGCAGGGCGAACATGAACACCGCCATCGCGATCGCGAGTGCCGGTCGAACGGTCCACAGCCCTGCATAGTCTTCGGTGCCTGACTTCTTCTCCCCCGTCTCACCGATGGCCGTCACTACCGCAAATGCGCCCATGGTGGCCAGCGTGTAAGCCAGTAGATAGAAGAGAAACGCCCAGGTGCCAGCGGTTGTCCCTACGATGAGCGCGACGAGGACATAGCCCGCATGCGCAATGCTCGAATAGGCGAGCATGCGCTTGATACTCTTCTGCGTCAGCGCGACGAGGTTGCCCACGACCATCGTCGCCACCGCAATCCACCAGAGTGGCAGATGCCAGCTCTGATTGACGGTTGGGAACGCTTCGAACCAGATGCGCAGAAAGCACGCGAACGCGGCGGCCTTGACCGCTGCCGCCATGAAGGCCGTGATCGGAGTCGGAGCACCGTCATAGACGTCAGGCGCCCACATGTGGAATGGGACGGCCGCGACCTTGAATGCCAGCCCCACGAGCATCAGCGCCACGCCGATCAGCAGCAACGGTGAGCTGCCCAGATTGAGCTGAACAATGCGCGCGCCGATGTCCGAGAACAGAGTGGATCCGGTGGCGCCATAGACGAGTGCGATGCCGTAGAGCAGAAACGCCGTCGAGAACGCTCCGAGCAGGAAGTACTTCAGTGCCCCCTCGGCGGACCGTCCGCTGCGGCGGTTCATGCCGGCGAGGATATACACGGCAACGGACATCAGCTCGATGCCGAGGAAGACAATCATCAGATCGCGCGCTGCTGCAAGCAGCATCATGCCCGACGTCGCAAGGAGGACGAGCACGTGCGACTCGCCGGCCGTGATGCCCTCGCGAACGTTGTAGTCCATCGACAGCGCAATCGTCCCGAGGGCGCCGAGCAGCAGGATGACATCGGTGAGCCAGCGGAAGGAATCGACCGCGATCACACCGTCCGTTGCCGCCATGCCGAGGTAGCCCGAGTACAGCACAAAGGTGAGGACGGCGATGAGCAGGATGATGCTCATCCCGCCAACGCGCCGCTGGTGCTGATCGCTCTCGGGACGCCAGGCCGACCACAGGAGCAGCATCATGGACCCCAGCATGAGCAACAGGTCCGGCGCCAGCGCCAGCATCAGATCCGTGGGATTGGCCAGATTGAAGGCGGTCATGGCTCAACTCCCGTAGCCACGGCACGGCCGGACCGGCTCTCGACGAGCTGAACGAAATGTGCCGCCGACTTCTCCATTCGATCGAGCACGGGCTTGGGGTAGACGCCCATCCAGATAATGGCCGCCACCAGCGGCGCCATGAGCGCCAGCTCCCGGCCATTCAGATCGGTGAGCAGGGCGTTGGAGGGCTTGTCGAGCTTGTTGAAGAGCACTCGCTGAATGGCCCACAGCAGATACGCAGCGGCGAAGATCACGCCGGTGGTGGCAATCACGGTGAGATAGGGATGCGTCCTGAACGCGCCGATGAGGACGAGGAACTCGCCAATGAACCCGTTGGTCCCCGGAAGGCCGATGCTGCTGAGCGAGACGAGAGTGAGCAGTGCCGCGAACATGGGCACGGCGCGCGCAATGCCGCCGTAGTCGGCAATGAGCCTCGAGTGCTTCCGTTCGTAGATCATGCCGATGAGAAAGAACAGGGCGCCGGTGGAGATGCCGT
>JBKJRV010000247.1:0-3980 GCA_046593115.1 Gemmatimonadaceae bacterium | reverse complement strand
GGAACTTCATCGCCTCGAGGATGATCGGATGCGCGGCGTCGCACATCGTGTCGCCCGTGCGGGGGTCCTTGAGGCCGATCGCGGCGGCGATGTCGCCGGCGCGCACTTCCTCGATTTCCTCGCGCTTGTTGGCGTGCATCTGCAGCACGCGGCTGACGCGCTCGCGCTTGTCCTTCGTCGAGTTGTAGACGTACGAGCCCGACTTGAGCACGCCCGAATACACGCGGAAGAAGGTCAGTTTTCCCACGAACGGATCGGTCGCGATCTTGAAGGCCAGGCCGGCGAACGGCGCGTCGTCCGAGGGCGGGCGGGTGTCGAACGTGTCATCGTGATGCGGCAGATGACCCTTGATCGGCGGCACGTCCATCGGCGACGGCAGGAAGTCGATGACCGCGTCGAGCAGCGCCTGCACGCCCTTGTTCTTGAACGACGCGCCGCACAACACCGGGACCATGCCGCCGCTGACCGTCGCCGCGCGAATCGCGCGGCGAATCTCGTCACCGGACAGCTCCGTGCCACCCAGATACTTCTCCATCAGGGTGTCGTCGTGCGATGACGCGACGGCGTGATCGACCAGGTCGTGGCGCGCCTGCTCGACCGCATCCTTCATGTCGGCGGGCACGTCGACCACTTCGAACTTCTTGCCCAGCGTGTCTTCATCGAAGATGTACTGCTTGCGCTCGATGACGTCGATGTGACCCGTGAACAGCTCGCCCGTGCCGACCGGCAGCTGGAGCGGAAACGCGTTCTTCGACAGACGATCGCGGATCATCTTCATGCAGCGATCGAAGTCCGCGCCGACGCGGTCCATCTTGTTCGCGAAGATCAGGCGCGGCACGCCGTAACGGTCGGCCTGGCGCCACACCGTCTCCGTCTGCGGCTCGACACCGGCGACAGAATCCAGCAGCGTCACCGCACCGTCCAGCACCCGCAGCGACCGCTCGACTTCCACGGTGAAGTCCACGTGGCCTGGCGTATCGATGATGTTGATGCGGTATTCGGTCTCGTTGCGCGTCCAGAAGCACGTCGTGGCCGCGGAGGTGATGGTGATGCCGCGCTCCTGCTCCTGCTCCATCCAGTCCATCGTCGCGGTGCCGTCGTGCACCTCACCGATCTTGTGCGACTTGCCGGTATAGTAGAGGATGCGCTCGGTCGTAGTCGTCTTCCCGGCGTCGATATGCGCCATGATGCCGATGTTACGATAGTGTTCGAGCGGTGTTTCGCGAGGCATTGTGTCGGTCTTTACGTCGAGAAAAGTGTCGGGAGCAAAAATGCGGGTGGACCAGCATCCCCAAAGGGGACCGGTGTCCATCCGCTGTCGCCGGGTACGCTCGCCGCTGGTGCACGAGTGGGGACCCAAGGCGCGCCGGTGTGCTCGTCACTGCGAGCCTGGCCGACGTTGAATTGTCCTGCGTTGCTTATCGGGAGCGAACGAACCCATCCGGGTACATCGCTGGTCTAGCGTCGCCTCATTCTTTCGAGAGAGGCGCCCTCACACGAACTGTGTGAGCCCATAGGTGCCGGCCGCAGCTTGCCGGCGTGCGAAGCGAGTATGCAAAAGGCTGGCATATCCGCCACAGCCCATGAAATGTAGACGAGCGCGTGCCGATGTCAACCGCTCGGACGTCGTGGATTCTATCAAGCCACTCAGGTGCCTACGTCATCCGTCGTATGCACTCGTTCCGGCGATCTCCTAAGTTCGCGGAACTTCATGAGGACGCACTCTTCTGGCTTCCTCACCCGGCAAGCGACATCGTTGCCACCACCACCGGCACCCTCCCCAGGCCGAGGCACCCCATGACCGCTCGACGAAAGGCAGTTCGAACGCTGGGATTGTTCGCGCTCTCCGTCACGATCGCTGGATGCGTAATTTCTCGCGGCCTGTCCGTCCAGGCATTATCGACTCAGCGTACCGACTCGACGATGGTGAAATCGCCGGTCAAGGTGCATCTCGTCAACGGCGGAACGGTCGTGTTCCGGCAAGGTGCATTCTTCAACCGTGACAGCGTCCGCGGGCTGGGCGTTCGGTACACGCCAACGCTCGCCGACTCGACGGCGGCCCAAATGTCTATCGCCCTCGACAGCGTGCTGGGCGTGGAAACATTCAAGGACAAGTTCAATGCGGGTCGTACCGTCGTCTACAGCACACTCGCCACCACCGCATCCCTGATGGGACTGGTGGTCGCAGCGTGTATCGCCGACCCCAAGTGCTTTGGCAGCTGTCCTACGTTCTATGCCGATTCGGGCGACACCGTGACGCTCGAGGCGGAAGGCTTCTCCTACAGCATCTCCCCGCTACTCGAGGCGCGCGACATCGACCGCCTGCGCTCGCAGCCGGACAGCAGCGGCACCCTCCGCCTGCAGGTGTGGAACGAGGCGCTCGAGACACACTATATCAACCACCTCGAGCTTCTGGAGTCTGTCCACGGCGCCGACGAACACGTGGTGCCCGACGAGCGCGGCAGACCCGTCGCCGTGGGTGCGTATCTCACCGCCAGCTCCATGCGTGATCGCGCCGGTCGCGATCTGCGCGGAACGCTCGCCAGAGCCGACGGCAAGCTCTTCATGAGCGCCGATGGAACGCTCGCTGACGCCCGGCTGGGCGACATGGAGGACTACATCGACATCACCGTGCCGCGTGGGACAGCGGGCGACAGCGTTGCCGTCGTCCTCCGGATGCGCAACAGCCTGCTGAATACCGTTCTCTTCTATGATTACATGCTGGCGGCCCCCGGGGCACGCTCTCTCGACTGGATGGCCAGCGATCTCGAACGGATTGGACCAACCGTCGAGCTCGGGCGATGGTACACCAGCCACCTCGGGCTCCGCGTCCATGTTCGCGACGGCGAAACATGGCGGCAGGTGGGCCGAGTGTCGGACTACGGACCGATCGCCTGGAAGGATGCAGGCATCGTCATTCCCGCTCCCAGGGGTGACAGCCTCCACATCCGCCTGTCCTTCCTCACCGATCAGTGGCGTATCGATCGCATGACGGTTGCCGCGCACGTTCGACGCCCAACGACTCGCACGATTCCCGTCGCCACAGTGCTCGGAGCAACGGGCGACGCCGACGCTGCCGCGATGCGTTCGGTGGCCGGCGCCGACGAGCGATATCTCATCACGAACCCGAGAGACCGCTTCACCATTGCCTTCCGCACTGGCACCGGGCCGAGGGACTCGCTGCGAACGTTCCTGCTGGCGTCGCAGGGCTACTACACCGAGTGGGTGCGCGGTGCGTGGCTGAAGGGGCTACGTGAGACATCGTCCTTCAAGCCCTCGGACGCGACGCTCCTCGCGGCCCTGAAGAGTTGGGGCAGCCAGAAGGATTCAATGGAGAAGCAGTTCTACCTCAGCCGGATTCCCGTCCAATGACCTGCCGCGCCTTGTTGAGCGTGCTCGCGATAGTGGCTGCCTCGGGATGTGTGACCGGGAAGCCCGCGAGCCGGCACCCGCTGGCGATCGGACCGGCCGGTGCGCAAATGGATGTACGCCTGCGCCGATCCCGTGTGATTGGTGAATTGCTCGAAGTGCGGGACTCGGCGTTCGTCATACTGGGAGCCGGTGAAATAATACTGGTTCCATTCCGCGGCATCCGCGCGGGCCGCTTTCGAGGTGTCGACGGTCCGTACATCACTCCCCGGATATCCCGCGAGGGCGTCCAGAAGGCCCGGCTGCTCAGCCGATTCCCTTACGGAATTCCCGAACCCGTCCTTCGCGAGCTGCTCCAGTCGCGTCAGCAGACCGAACTCGCGGTTCGGGTGCAGTGACTGCCGCAGTGTGGCGCTGCACGCGGTTCGCGGCCGCCGTGATACTGACGCCCGTGCTTGCGGCGTCGCAGGGCGCGGAGAAGGTATCCGCCGCGCCTGCCGCTCAGTCACCCGACGAATTCCTTCGCACCGCTCGGGCTGCCACGCGGAAGTATCACGACTTGTCCGTGGCCATCGCCGACGGGTACCGACTGGTAGGCAGTGATTTCCCGA
>JBKJRV010000030.1:0-2913 GCA_046593115.1 Gemmatimonadaceae bacterium | reverse complement strand
TGGGTGCCGATGTCATCGCGGGCTTTCCGGGCGAGACCGAAGCGGACCACCAGGCGACCCTCGTGGCAGTGGAGGCGCTGCCATTCACCTCACTGCACGTCTTTCCCTACTCCCGCCGTCCAGGTACACCAGCTGATCGTTTGTCGGATCAGCTGCCATCGGCTACGGTGAAGCGGCGCGCGGCGGAGCTGCGGGCAGCCGGCGCGCGAAAGGCCGCTGCCTACGAGGGGCGACGTGCGGGTGGTCTCGCCGATGTGATCGTGGTCACGGGGGCGGGGGATCGCCGGGGGATCACGGGTGACTATCTTTCGGTAGGGCTCGCCAGAGGAGACATTCCCCGCGGAACCCGCTTTGCGGCGCGGCTCGAATCGGGAACGTCCGGCCTTGAAGCGGTAGAGCTCCAGCAGCGCGTCGCAGGCAGCTTGGGGCAGCCAGCAGGATTTGGAAGTTCAGCCTGACCGGGGCACGTGAGGGGCCAGGCAGCTTTGGTTGTTTACGCAATACGCAATACGAACTCGATCCGCCAATCGCATTGAGATGACCTCACCCCGCCCGACCGTCTACATAGAAACGTACGGCTGCCAGATGAACGTCAGCGACTCGGAGCTGATGCTGGGCGCGCTCGCCGGCGTCGGTTATGAGGCCGTCGATTCCCCTGACGGCGCGGACGTCATTCTCGTCAACACGTGTGCTATCCGGGATCATGCGGAACAGCGGGTCATCGGGCGGCTCGGTGAGCTGAAGCGTCACATGAAGCCGGACAGCATCCTCGGCGTCACGGGGTGCATGGCGCAGCGACTCGGACCACGGCTGCTCGAGAGCGCGAAGCATGTGAGTCTCGTCATTGGGCCCGATGGGTATCGCGCACTGCCGACGCTCGTGGACCGCGCCCGTCGTGGTGCTCGATCGACGTCCGTCACCTTCGATCTTGAAGAGCACTACGAGGATTTTACGCCGAGGCGCATAGACAAGGTCAAGGCGTGGATCCCGGTGCAGCGCGGATGTGACTACAAGTGCACCTACTGCATTGTGCCGACCACGCGGGGGCCGGAGCGCAGTCGCCTGCTGCCTGACGTCGTCCGCGAGGTGAAACAAGCCGTTGCCGATGGCCTGACGGAGATGGTCCTGCTCGGGCAGACAGTGAACTCGTACACAGCGGGCGGACACGATTTCGCGGACCTGCTCCGTGCCGTCGGCGGGGTGGCGGGTGTCCGACGCCTGCGGTTCACCAGCCCGCACCCCAACGACTTCAGCGACCGGGTCATCGCCGCCATGGCGGAGACGCCGGCGATGTGCGAGCACGTGCATCTCCCGATGCAATCGGGCTCCAGCCGCACGCTTCGACGGATGCTGCGACGCTATTCTCGAGAGGCGTACTTCGATTGTGTGGCCCGCCTGCGGGCGGCGATCCCCGGTCTCTCCGTCACCACCGATATCATCGTCGGGTTTCCGGGTGAATCGGATGCCGATTTCGAAGAGACGTTGACGGCGGTTCGCGAGGTTGGCTTTTCTGATGCGTACACCTTCAAATTCTCGGTGCGCGAAGGAACGCCGGCGAGCCGATTTCCGGAGAGCGAGATGGTCCCGGATGCCATCGCGAGCGAGCGACTGGAGCGGTTGATCGCGACCATGCGTGCGGCCACCCGCGAGCGGAACATGCGGGCCCTTGGCCAGCGTCATGAAGTGCTGATCGAAAAGGCGGCGCGTCGCGGCGGGCTGCTGCAGGCGCGCACGCGTGACTTCCGCACGGTGATCATTCCCGGCACCGAGGACATGATCGGCAGCTATCTGACGGTCGAGCTCACAGGGACGACCGGATCGACGTTCACCGGGGCCCCGGTGGCCGAGCGCCAGCCGCTGCCGCTGGCCGGCTGATGCAGAACGTACTCGAGGGCGTCATTCGGGCACTGCGCGATGAGCTTCTCTCGCGCTACCGGCAGTTCTGCTCCTGCGAGCAATGCCAGGATGATGTGCTGACCTACGCGCTCAACCATAGTCGGCCCAAGTACGTCACAGGCAATCGGCCCATGGGGAACGCGCTGACGGCCGCTGACATGGCACTCGACCAGTCACGGGCGGAGCTCACCGTGGTCGTCTTCGACGCCTTGCGGCGCGTCCAGGCCAACCCCAGGCATATCGGCACCACCCCGTCCCGGGCGCCAGGCTAGCATCGTCCCATGGGTTGACGGGATTGTCTCACCCCCACCGTCGCCCATGCCGCTCGTTACCGCCGCAACCATTGCGTATGCCGCCGGGCTGGGCATCGGCTTCGGCAACGCTCCTCCCTGGATTGTGCTCATCGCAGGCGCAATCGGTGGAGCGCTCCACTTTGCGGGACGGTCGCGCGTCGCGGTTCTTATTATCGTGGGTGGAGCCGGCGCCCTGGTCGCGCTGCTCGCGGAGCGTGAACGCGCGGATTGCGATGACCGCGTCACCGGCCGATCCACGTGGCATGTAGAGCTGCATCAGGATGCCGCTGCAAAGGCGCATGTTCGGGGCGACCTGATCCTGGACGGGTGTCGTATCCCGGCGTCGATCATCGTCGAGTCAGGTAGTGTCCGCGCGGGCGATGTGGCACTCGTTCGCGGTTCGCTCACGCTGAGGAGTGGGCGGGCGATGATCGATGGCGCGACGGTGGCGAGCACAGGGCGAACCTCGATGCTGTTGGCCATCCGGACCGAGGCGGGCCGGCGGATCGATCGACTGTTCCGCGGTGATGCCGCCATGGCCCGAGCGCTCCTCATCGCGGACGCGCGCTCCCTGCCGCCGGCCATGAGAGAGCGATATGCGGATGCCGGGCTGGTACACATGCTGTCGATCTCCGGGATGCACGTGGCGATCATCGCAGCGGCACTGGTGCTCGCCTTCCAGCTCCTCCGGATCTCGCCCCAGCCAGCGCGGCTCGGCACCATC
>JBKJRV010000199.1:0-8931 GCA_046593115.1 Gemmatimonadaceae bacterium | reverse complement strand
CCCGCGATTCCTTCGCAGATGCGCGCCCGCCCGAACGGTCATCATACGCTCTCCCTCGGCGGCGTTGACATTGACCTGACCGAAGGGGTTCCGTTTGCGCGTATCGGGGCGTCCGTCATCCCTCTCGTGACCGCCCCGTACCTCGACCGCGGCAAGCTGTACGTTCCGCTCCAGGTCGTCAGCGAACTGCTGCCGAGGTACGCGACCAACATCATTTTCGACACGAGCCGCACAGAGTTGCGCGCCTTCGCGGCACCTCCTCCCCGCGGTACGACGGTGTTTTCGTCGCGCGTGCCGTCGCCGGTTGGGGGCCCGATCGCAGGTAGAAACCGCACTACCCCGTCGCGGATCAAGGGAAAGCGCACCGTCGTCGTTGATGCCGGCCATGGTGGCCCGGATAACGGCATGACGGGGCCGATGGTGCGCGGCCGTCGCTTGCACGAGAAGGATTTGACGCTCGCCGTCGCGCACCGGCTCACCGAAATGCTCCGCGCCGAAGGCATCACCGTGCTCATGACGCGCAGCACCGATACGCTCGTTGCGCTCGCGGACCGCGGTCGTATTGCCAATGATCGGCGGGGTGATCTCTTCATTTCCATCCACGTGAACGCCGCCAATCCTTCGTGGAAGAATCCGCAGGGCGCGCGCGGTTTCGAGACGTACTTTCTGGCTGAAGCGAAAACCGAGGACGCACGACGTGTCGAGCAGATGGAGAATGAGTCCGTGCGCTTTGAAACCGCGGCGGCGTCTGGCAGAGGCGACGATCTCAGCTTCATCATCAACGACATGGCGCAGAACGAGCACCTCCGCGAGTCGAGTGATCTGGCCGAAACGGTGCAGCGGGGTATGGCCAGGGTGCATCCGGGGCCGAACCGCGGGGTGAAACAGGCGGGATTTGTGGTTTTGGTGCGCGCCTATATGCCGGCCGTGCTGGTCGAGCTCGGCTTCGGCACCAATCCCGACGAGGCGGAATTTCTCGCGGATCCGGCCAGCCACCGGTCTCTGGCACGCGCGCTGACTGACGCCACGGTCGAGTATCTGCAGCACTATGAGGGGCGGGTGGGGAGCAGCCGGTGACGCGCACCCTGAAGCGGCCCCTGGTCGTGGGGAGCAGTCCGTGACACGAGTGCTGCGCCGGCTCGCACCCCTCATCCTGCTCGCGTCGTGCGCGTACTTCAACGGGATCTACAACGCGAAGGAGGCGTCGCGCCGGGCCGAGAAACAGCTGCGCGCCGGTAAGGACGGGGAGGCAGCCGCCTCATACGCGTCGGCGGCCATCAAGGCCGAAACCGTCCTCGCCCGCTATCCGAAAAGCCGGTGGAGCAGCGAAGCCCTGTACGTGGCTGGCGTCGGAGAAGCGATGAGCGATCAGTGCCCGCTCGCCATTGGTCGGCTCGAGCGCTTCCTCGCGCGCGACGTGGATCGCCAGAAGCGCGAGCACGCCGTGGTGGCATTGGCGAGTTGTCACGTCCGGCAGGGGAAGTACTCGCGGGCGCTGACGATGCTCGAGCCCGTGCTGCGGTCAGATCAGAAGCTTGCGGCCTCACGAGCGACCCTGTGGGCTGCGCGTGCGGCGATCGGCATGGGTGACAACGAGCGGGCGAACTCACTGCTCGCCGCCGTCGACGTTGGGGCAACGCAGTGGGAGCTTGCCATCGCCTCGATGCAGCGCGGCGACGTGGCGAGGGCGGAGTCGCTGTTCACGATGCGGGCCCAGCGTGGCGACTACCGCGAAGAGTTGTTGCCGGCGCTTCGGGAGCTGTGGGCGCAGGGACGCGGGGATCAGGTGCTTGCCATCGTCAACCGGTACGAGGCCTCGCGGCTTCGCAGCTCGCTGAAGGCCCGACTGTACCTCACGGTCGCAGACCTTTTGACGGACGCACAGTCGGATAGCGCGGCGCGCACCTTTCTGTTGCGCACCAAGCGACTGTCAACGGATACCCTGCTCGACAAGGAAGCGAGCGCCCGTTTGACGCTCCTGTCGCTCCGAGACCGCGCGGCACTGGTGGACGTCGCGAGTGCAATCACCGGATCCGCGAACGCCGCGCGCGGGACGTCAATGCAGCGGCGGTTCGAGGAAAACGTTCTGCTGATCTCGCTGCTGCAGGGCAAGGCCGATCCCTCCGGCTCGGCGCTTTTTCTCGCGGGGGAGGTTGCCCGGGACAGCCTGCGTGCCCGCGCGCTCGCTGCGTCCCTGTTCCTTCGCGCGGCCTCTCCCCGACTCGGCGCCGCCATCGGCGCGAAGGCGTTGCTTGCCGCCGCCGCGATCATGCCGGATTCAGCGGAGCGCTTTCACGAGCGGTTGCGCGCCGAGCATCCGCGCTCGCCGTATCTCGTCCTGCTGCAGGGCGGGGATCCTGGAGACTCACCACTGTTGCTGGAAACCGACCGGCTCCTGCGAGCATGGTGGGATTCAGCGGCCAGGACGCTGGCTGACACGCTCCGCGCCCTGCGCCCCGACACCGCTTCGGCCGTGCCGCCGGTCCCGCCGAGTGCGCAGTCAGGCCGACGCCTCGAAACGGTAGTCGCGCTTACCCCGCTCTGATGACGCGGTCCGCGCTCTCGCGACTCGCTGTGCGCGCCGGGTCGCTGGACTTCCGTAATCCGGTGCTGCTGGCGGCAGGCACCGCGGGCTATGGCCGCGAGCTGGCGGACGTCGTTGCGCTCGATCGGCTCGGCGGTCTGGTCACGAAGGCGATCAGCGCCGAGCCGCGTGCCGGTGCCCCGGCGCCGCGCGTCGCCGAATTCGACGGAGGAATGATCAACGCTGTCGGATTGGCGAATCCGGGCCTCGCTGTTGTGTGCCGTGATCATCTACCGTGGCTGGCCACATCGCTGCCGGGAACGCGCAAGATCGCGAATGTCGTTGGAAGCCGCCTCGAGGATTTCGCAACCGTCGTCGCAGGGATCGAGGAGGCAGTAGCAGCGGGGCTGCCAGCCGCTGGAGCCGTCGAAGCGTTCGAGCTGAACGTCAGCTGTCCGAACGTGCGCGCGGGCGGTACAGAGTTCGGTGCAGACATCCGCACCCTGAGTCAGTTGATCGAGGGCGTACGCCGGCACACGGAGCGGACCCTGTTCGTGAAGCTGTCGCCCACGCTCGGTGACATCGCCACCACTGCGCGGGCCGCCGTGGATGCTGGCGCGGGGGGCATTTCGGTCGTCAACACGCTGCCGGGACTCGTCATTGATGTTGAATCGCGACGACCATCCCTCGGATTCGGGACGGGCGGTGTCAGCGGTGGAGGGTTACTTCCGGTGGGGGTGCTCGCGACGTGGAAGGTGAGCCGCGCCGTGTCGGTTCCGATCATTGGCATTGGCGGGGTGTCACGAGATGAGCACGTCGTGCAATACCTGCTCGCGGGGGCAACCCTTGTGGGTGTCGGGACCGCAGCAATGCGTGATCCCCGCGCGCCTGAGCGCATTGTGGAGGAGCTGGAGCGGTGGTGTGAACGACAGGATGTCGAATCGGTTCAGTCGCTGGTCGGGACATTGCGCTGGCCGCAATGAGCGCACAGCCGATCATCGCTCTTGATGTGCCGTCCGCAGACAGCGCGCTTCGTCTCGTGGAGCTGCTCGGCGATAGCTGCCGCTTCTACAAGGTGGGCAGCGAGCTGTTTACGCGCGAAGGGCCGGAAATCGTGCGCGCGCTGACCGATCGTGGTTGCGATGTCTTCCTCGACTTGAAATTTCACGACATTCCGAACACCGTCCGGCAATCCGCCGCGGCCGCGGCAGACATGGGAGTGCGGCTGCTGACGGTACACGCGTCGGGCGGCCAGGGGATGATCGAGCAGGCAGTGGCCGGAGCCGGCGACGGGTGCGGAGTGATGGCGGTGACGGTACTGACGTCGCTGGATGCGCCCACGCTCGCTGCGAGCTGGGGCCGTGACGACATCGATGTGCTCGCCGAGGTGCTGCGCCTGTCGGATCTCGCGAAGTCGGCGGGAGCGCACGGAATCGTTTGCAGTGGACTCGAAGCAGCGGCAGTACGCTTGCGGCAGGGAGAGGCGCTGCGTCTGCTCGTCCCCGGCATTCGGCTCGGCGGCGGCGCCACCCACGATCAGGCACGCGTGGTGACGCCCGCGGAGGCACGTGAGGCTGGTGCGGCCTACCTGGTGCTGGGACGCGCAGTGACAGCAGCGGCCGATCCGGTTGCGGCGATGCGCCAGGTGAACGCGGCGCTGCGGTAAGGTCTATCGTCCTGAGGCAGCACTCGATCGTGTGGTTGTGTGATCGTGTGACGGGATGCCCTCGGGACTGGATCTGGCGCGTGATCGAAGCCGCGCAGGTCTGCCCCAAAACGGGGCCGTAGTTACTCACGCAGCACGTAGAACGAATGACGCGACAGTCTGCCCTTGCAGGAAGTCTCTGTCGCTACTATTCTTAGAGACTTGACCTGAAAATTTTTGGTACTGGAGAGAGCTCGTGAAAGTTCGTAGCAGCGTGAAGCCGATCTGCGAGCATTGCAAAGTCGTGAAGCGCAATGGCGTTACTCGCATCATCTGCAAGCGGAATCCCAAACACAAGCAGCGACAGGGCTAAGCATGGCACGTATTTCTGGTGTCGATCTCCCGAGGGAGAAGAAGGTTGAGATCGGCCTGACCTACATTTACGGTATCGGTCGTGAGACGGCTCGTTCCATTGTTGCGGCGTCCGGCGTGAATAGCGCCCTGCGCATCAAGGAGCTGAGCGACGCCGATGTGAACCGGCTCCGCCAGATCATCGAGCGCGATCATCGCGTCGAAGGTGCGCTGCGGACCGAAATCGCAATGAACATCAAGCGCCTCATGGACATTGGGTCCTATCGGGGCATTCGACATCGCCGCGGCCTTCCGGTTCGCGGGCAGCGGACGCACACCAACGCGCGTACCAAGAAGGGTCCGCGTCGGGCGATCGCAGGAAAGAAGAAGGTGACCAAGTAGCATGGCGACGGCAAAGAAATCCAAGCGGGTCATTGAGGCCGAAGGCATCGCGCACATCGCGGCGACCTTCAACAACACCACGATCACCATCACCGATATGCACGGCAACACGGTGTCGTGGGGATCGTCGGGCAAGGCGGGCTTCAAGGGATCCAAGAAATCCACCCCGTTCGCCGCGACCGTTGCGGCCGAGCAGGCTGGCCGAGAGGCGATGACGCTCGGTGTGCGCCGCGTGCATGTGAAGGTGCAGGGCCCGGGCAGCGGTCGTGAGTCCGCCATTCAGGCGCTGGCCGCCGCGGGTCTCCAGGTGAAGTCCATCTAGGACGTGACGCCCATCGCGCATAACGGCTGTCGTCCGCCGAAGCGTCGGAGGGTCTAGGCCATGGGTCGCTACACGGGTCCCAGCTGCCGTCAGTGCCGCCGAGAGACGACGAAGCTGTTTCTGAAGGGCACCAAGTGCTTCACCGAGAAGTGTCCGGTCGAGCGCCGCCCGCATCCGCCTGGTCAGCATGGGCAGAGCACGGCGCGCCGCCGCAAGACGTCCGAGTACGCCAAGCAGCTGCGCGAGAAGCAGAAGATCAAGCGCATCTATGGCGTGAGCGAGCGTCAGTTCCGTAACACGTTCGAGCGCGTGGCCTCGCTGCCCGGCATCACCGGTCACAATCTGCTGGCCGCGCTCGAAAGCCGGCTCGACAACATCGTGTACCGCATGGGCTTTGCCGCCAGCCGCAAGGCAGCACGCCAGCTCATCCGGCACCGGCATGTTGAGATCAACCAGAAGAACGTCGACATCCCCAGCTACCTGGTGCGCCCGGGCGAAGAAGTTCGCGTCCGCATGAAGTCGCGCGAGCAGGTGTCGGTGATGGTCGCGATGGACCAGTCGTCCCGCGGCGCGCCGCTCAACTGGATTGCCGTCGATCGCGAGTCCTTCAGCGGCAGAATGCTGGAGCGCCCAAGTCGGCCGAACATCCCGATCGCTGCACAGGAGCAGCTGGTCGTGGAGCTTTACTCCAAGTAGCAAGTGGTGCGTAGTGCGTGAACGGCGGTTGTGGTTCACCGAGGTAGTTCACGCAATACCCAGTACGCAATAGGACAGCCGGGACCCTAATTCCCGTACGAGCCTGCCGCGCATTAGGGGCGGGGCAGGGCGTCGCCGCGGTAGCGCGGCAAATACTCAGGACACACTATGGCACACGCAATCGATCTCAAGGGACTCGTTCGGCCGCAGCTCGTCGAGGCGACGAAGCGCGATGACAACCCGAACGTCGCAGAATTTCGCATTCAGCCACTCGAGCGCGGCTTCGGACATACGCTGGGCAACGCAATGCGCCGCATGCTGCTCTCGTCGCTCCGGGGCTCCGCCGTATGGGGCTTCCGCATCGACGGCGTCCTCCACGAGCACCAGACCATTCCAGGTGTCGTTGAAGACGTGCACCAGATCATCGGCAACCTGAAGGCGCTGACGATCACCCTGGCCGAGGACGTCGAAGATCTCGTCCTTCGCATCACGAAAGAGGAAGCGGGCCCGGTAACGGCCGGCGACATCGAAGTCACCGGCGGCGTTCGCATCGCCGACCCGCGGCAGCACCTTTTCACGCTGCAGGATGACCGCGATATCAATGTCGAGCTGTACGTGAACAAGGGTCGCGGCTACGTGGAGGCCGAGCAGCACTCGCTGGATCGCGGCCTGCCGGTGGACCTCGTGCGCGTCGACTCCATTTACAACCCGGTGCGCCGCGTGAACTTTGCGGTGGCCGAAACCCGCGTTGGGCAGCGGACGGACTACGATCGTCTCACTCTGACGGTCGAAACGAACGGTACCATCAGCCCGGAAGAGGCCGTCAGCTACGCCGCGGCGCTGTCGCAGACGCACTTCCAGTACTTTGTGAACTTCGGCTCGCATTCGTCGGCAGCCGTCTCGGCCGGTGACAACGGGGGCGGAGCCGGCGACGGCAAACGCCTTTCGACGCTGCTGGCCACGCCAATCGATGACCTCGAGCTGTCGGTTCGCTCGGTGAATTCGCTCAAGAACTCCAACGTCCGATCACTCGGCGATCTCGTTCGTCAGACCGAGAGCCAGATTCTGCAAGTCAAGAACTTCGGCAAGAAGTCGCTGCAGGAGATCGCCGATCTGCTCGAGCGTGAAGGACTGAATTTCGGCATGCGGTACGAAGAGGCCGACGGCGCGGTATCGGTCACCGATTTCGGGACCCCGCCCAGCCGTGCCGCCGCTGCTGCACCCGATGACGAGGAAGAGGAGTAAGTCGTATGCGCCACAGGAAAGCAGGACGACAGCTTCGGCGGACCAGCGAGCAGAAGATGGCGCTCATGCGCAGTCTGACGAAGTCGCTGATCGAGCATGGGGCTATCGAGACCACCGAGGCGAAGGCCAAGGAGCTGCGGCCGTTCGTCGAGAAGCTCATCACCAAGGCCAAGGATGGCACGCTTCACGCGCGTCGTCAGGCCGGCCGGCATGTTCAGAATCGCGAAACACAGGACAAGCTCTTCCAGGAGATCGGTCCCAAGTTCGCCACGCGAACGGGCGGGTATACGCGCATTCTCAAGACCGGTCACCGCAAGGGTGACGGCGCCGAGATGGCCCGGATCGAGTTGATCACCTCATGAGACCGTCCAGGAACATGTGCCACGTCTGCCAGAAGGGCGTCGCCTTCGGCAACAACGTCTCGCACGCGAATAACAAGACGCGTCGCGTCTGGAAGCCGAATCTCCAGGTCGCACGCATCCTGATCGACGGCAAGGCCACGAAGATCAAGGTGTGCACGCGTTGTCTGGCGGCAGGAAAGATCAAGCGCGCACCGCGGGGTACGCAGGTCGCGTGACCAGCCGGTCGCGCGCCATGAGGGAGCTAGCGAGCTAGCTCCCTTTTTTTATACCATCGCATCGTGCCAACCGCGCTCATCACCGGCATCACGGGTCAGGACGGTTCCTATCTGGCCGAGTTACTGCTCGGCAAGGGCTACCGCGTCGTCGGTCTCGTGCGCAGCGATGGAGCGCCCGAGCCCAACAATGTGGAGCACCTCGCCCGACAGCTCGAACTGATTCCGGGCGACCTTCGCGATCCGGCGTCGCTGGCCGCTGCAGTTGACCGCAGTGTTCCCGACGAGGTCTACAATCTCGCCGCGCAGAGCGTGCCGCAGGCGTCGTTCACCCTGGCGGAGCTCACCGAGCAGGTGGTGGGGCAGGGAGCCGCACTCCTGCTCGACGCGGTCATGTCCCGCGCGCCGCGCGCTCGCTTTTTTCAGGCCAGTTCCAGCGAGATATTCGGGCAACCGATCGAGAGCCCACAGAACGAGCACACCGAGATTCGGCCACGCTCGCCGTATGGAAAGGCGAAGGCGTTCGCGCAGGCCGCTATCGTCAGCGCCCGCGTATCACACGGTGTGTTCGCTGCCTCTGGCATCCTGTTCAATCACGAGAGCCCCCGTCGCGGCCGGCAGTTCGTGACCCGCAAGATTACCACGGCCGTGGCGAATATCCATCATGGCCGGCAGACCGACCTGGTCCTTGGCGACCTCGACGCCACTCGCGACTGGGGGTTCGCCGGAGACTACGTCGATGCGATGTGGCGTATGTTGCAGCAACCAGAGCCGGAAGATTACGTCGTCGGCACGGGAAGGAGCTGGACCGTGCGGGAGCTGTGTGAGATGGCATTTGGGGTGATCGGACGCGACTACCGCGACTACGTCCGCGTCGATCCGGCGCTCGTGCGTCCGCGTGAGGGTGTTGCCATCGTGGCCGATGCGACGCGCGCCCGGCAGAATCTCGGCTGGCAACCAACGACGGAGTTTCCGCGTGTCGTCGAGATGATGGTGGAAGCGGACCTCGCGCGTGCGGAGAGAGTCGCATGATGCGCTGTGCCTGCGGAGGGAGCGACTAGTGCCGCGCCGCACTGACCTGCACCGCATTCTGCTGCTCGGGTCCGGGCCGATCATCATTGGCCAGGCGGCCGAGTTCGACTACTCCGGAACGCAGGCTGCCAAGGCGCTCC
>JBKJRV010000181.1:0-7414 GCA_046593115.1 Gemmatimonadaceae bacterium | reverse complement strand
AGGCGTAGCCGCCGCGATTCAGGCCGTCGGCATGGGGGCGAAGGTCGGAATCGTCGAAAGCGGTACGCTGGGCGGAACTTGCGTGAACGTCGGGTGCATCCCGTCAAAAAACCTGATCGAGGCCGCTGCCCATTACCACGCCGCGCGCCAGGGCTTCCCCGGGATCGCATCCTGCGATCCACGCCTCGACTGGAACGCGGTGCTTCGACAGAAGAACACGCTGGTTACCGACCTTCGGCAGGCGAAGTATGCCGACGTGCTCGCGTCGTACCCCGGGGTCGCGTTGTTGAAGGGCCGGGCCGAGCTCGTCGCAGGGAGCGAGAAGGGCGTCAACTCCCCGGTTCGCATCCGAGTGGACGCAAAGACGCATGTCGCCCGAAAAGTCGTGATTGCCGTGGGAACGTCTCCGTCTTTTCCTCCAATTCCGGGGCTTGCTGACGTCGAGGCGCTGGACAGTACCACGGCCATGGACCTGGAGGAGCTACCGAAGTCCCTCATCGTACTGGGGGGCAGCGCGGTCGGGCTCGAGCTGGGACAGACCTTCGCCCGATTTGGCGTGAAGGTCACTGTCGTCGAGCTGATGCCTCGTCTTCTGCAGAACGAGGATGAAGCCGTTTCCGAAGCTCTCCAGCATCACCTCGAAAACGAAGGGATCGAGATCCACACGGGGATGACCACGACCCGCGTCGAGCGCGGCGGCGGCGAGATCATCGTGCATGTCCGGCACGGGGGCCTCGAGGGGCAACTGCGTGCGGAGAAACTTCTCGTTGCGACAGGCCGCCGGCCGAATACTTCGAATATCGGTCTCGAAGACGCCGGCATTCGGCTGACCGACCGGGGATTCGTGCAGGTCGACGCGACCATGCGTACATCGAACCCCAACGTGTATGCCGCCGGCGACGTGACTGGCGGGCCGGGGTATGTGTACGTGGCCGCCGCTGGAGGGCGAGTGGCGGCCGAGAACGCGATGAAGAGTCTCTCGCCAACAGGTGTCGCTAGCGATGACGCCAGAGAGTTCGATCTCTCGGTCGTGCCCAACGTCACGTTCACTTCACCGCAAGTTGGCTCGGTCGGTCTCACCGAATCGAGCGCGAAGGCTCAGGGCATTCACGTTCAGGTCGCCCGTCTGGACATGGAGCAGGTACCTCGCGCCCTGGTGAGCCACGACAGGCGCGGCTTCATCAAGATCGTCTCCGAGGCGGCAAGCGGAAAGATCCTCGGTGTCCACGCGGTCGCACCGAACGCGGGGGAATTCATGGGTGAGGCGGCTCTCGCAGTACGATTCGGACTCACTGCGCGCGACCTGAGTGGGACACTTCACCCGTATCTCACGTAGATCGAGAGCATGAAGCTCGCGGCCCAGGGCTTCACCATGGATATCAGCAAGTTGAGCTGCTGCGCATGACAAAGAATGCCTCGCATGGCGGCGTCGCCAGCACGAACGGGCGAAAGACGACCACGCGTCGAGGTGGGAGGAAGCGCGCTGCCGAGAATGACGCGGCCGCCTCGCTGCAAGTGCTCGCCGCGCCTGATGATTCGCCATACCTCACCGGCAAGTCCGAGCGCGCGATCTACAATCGATTGTCGCGTCTCGAAGGCCAGGTGCGCGGTGTCAAGCGAATGCTGGCTGAGCACAAATCATGTGACGAGATGCTCGTGCAGGTCTCGGCTCTCAAGCAAGCCGTGAATGGAATCGCCGCCGAGTTGCTCCAGGCGCATATGGAGACCTGCGTGCGGAGCCGGATTGAGGCGGGGGATGGGCAACGCGCACTCGCGAGCCTCCGGGATGCGTTGGCCAAGGTGATGAAGCATGGCTGAGTCACGGCCAGTGCCGAATGACATGGCAGCCCCACTCGGCGAGCCCAGCGGCAAACGCAGCCTCGCGGCATCCATCGCAGCCGTTGGCGCTGCGCTGCTCGCCTCGCTTTGCTGTATTGGTCCCGTGCTGTTTGTGACACTCGGCGTCGGTGCCGGTTTCGCGACTCGCTTCGAGCCACTACGCCCTCTCTTTACAGTTTTGACCATCGCGCTGCTCGCCCTTGGCTTTTACAGCGTATACGGCCGTCAACGGGCGATCACGTCCGGGACTTCATGTGATATCGATGGCGCCTGCACCGTCCCTCGCAGCAGGAAGCGAGACAAGATCCTGCTTTGGATCGCCGCCATTGTGGCACTGATCGTACTCACGTTTCCCCAGTGGTCGGCGGTGCTGATCTGATGCCATGGAGTTCATAATGCGCACGCCACACAAGGTACTCGTACTCGCCTTCGGTGCTCTCACAGTCTGCTGTGTCGGGGGAGGAGGAGAGCAGGCAGCTGACACAGGGGCGACCGTCGCCGCCGCCGCGTCGGACGCCGGGACTGCGTCGCCCGCCCTGAGCGTGGGGCCGGACAGCGCCGCCATCCCCGCTGGACTTGTGAAGGCGGCGTTCTCCGTCGACGGAATGACGTGCACAGGCTGTATCCTGGGCACCCGCATGGCACTCGGAAAAGTCGCCGGCGTCAACAAAGCCGATGCGGCGTATGACGAGAAAACGAAGAAAGGAACTGCCTGGGCGATCTACGATCCCGCCATGGCAACGCCGGCACAACTCATAGCGGCGATTCGGAAGCTCGGGTACGAACCGACGCCCATCGGCGGATAACACAGCGTACGTTCCGCGTGTCGTGAACCCAGTACCACTCGCCTACGCGGTACCGGGTCACGCACGATGTTACGGAGCGACCGCAATCCCTCGCAGTCGCGCGGCTCCGCCGATATTGCCGACCACGGTGGCAGCGCCCGTGGCAAGGTTGATACGGTAGAGCGTGGAGAACGTTGAGCCTTCCGACACGATGACCGCGAACGCATCAGCACCGGCGATATCAAAGCCAGCCTGGGTCGATGCGTTGATCCCGAGACTTCCAATCGTCGTAAGCTGTCCGTCATTGGGTGCCGCGAGCTTCACCAGGACATCGCGTGCGGCATCGATGGCGAACAGTTCCGTCGTCAACGCGCCTGCAACGCTATTGGTGTAGGCAGTTGCGCCAATGGCCGGATTCTGCCCGAAATTCGCGTCGGCGACCGCATATGCAAGCGCCGCATCTGTAGCTGCCGTCGCTCCCGTCAGCGGGTTCAATCGCAGATTCTGCTCGGCGTCGCTATGCAAGCGAATCCGATCTACAGTGGGATTGAAGTCGAAACCGAACTCGGTGCCGGAGAGTACGGGCGTAAAGGCCGCACCAACCGAGGTCGCTGCCCCCGTAATGGTATCGAGCGTGTACAGCCGACTCGTGCTGCCCAGGGCATACAGCCGGCCGTCGACGGGACGAAAGTCGATTCCAACGATGGTCTCACCGGTGCCGAGTCCGCTCACGGTTACGCGGCGCGCAATGAGATCAGGGCGCTGACTGGCGAAAACCACCAGCGCGTTTGTGGCGTCGATGCCGTAAATCGGTCGGCCCGCGGCGCCAGGTGTACCGGCAGGCCCAATGCCGCCGGTGCCACCGGTGGCCCCAGTTTCTCCTTGAGCACCTGCTGGTCCCGCTGGCCCAGTCGGGCCCCTGTCTCCTTCACATGCCGACAGTAATGCGATGGCGCAAATAGCACCGCGCAACGTCGAACCAACCCTCGAAGAGGGTCCACCCCGCCCATAGCTCATCCCCAACCCCTTGGAAAGACGTAATAGTGGCAGCGGACCCATCCGCTGCCTGCTCGCGTATCGGGCAAGGCGAGTGCCATTCGTGAATGCGTGACCTCGGTCACAATCACCAACCTCGCGACTCGAAACGCACGGGGATATACTCGGCGTGGCTACGACAACGAGCATGGCAACACTTATTGAACGAGCGAACCGCGCACGGGAGACCGTCTGCAGCAGTTCTTCCGGATGCGTGATGGCGCACCCATGACACCTCCCCCCTTGGTATCCCGTTTTCTGTCGAGCGGGTCCGCCCGAGTCGTGACTGCGCTCGCCGCAGGACTGATCGCAGGCGGAATCATTGCGTCCGTCGATTCGCCTGCGCTGTTGTCAGCGGCTGCGTACGTCGAGCCGGTGGGTACCCTCTGGGTAAACGCGTTGCGAATGACCGTCATCCCAATGGTCGTATCGCTGTTGATCGTCGGCGTCGCCTCCGTGACAGATCTTCGCGTGGTCGGCCGGCTTGGCGGGCGGGCGCTGTTGATCATGCTTGTTATCCTGATTGCCGCCGGAATTTTCTCGGGGCTGGTCTCGCGCCCTGTGCTTTCGCGACTGCGAATCGATCCCGCCGGAGCGACTGAGCTGCGCGCTCGCGCCGCGGAAGGCGCAGGTCAGACCACGGAGCGAATTCGGCAGCTTCCCAGCGCGTCGCAACGCCTTACTGAACTGGTCCCGGTGAATCCGATCCGCGCTGCCGCCGATGGCGCCATGTTGCCGCTCATCGTGTTCACGCTTGCCTTCGCGGTCGCGCTTGGCCGAGTGCGTGCTGACCTTCGCGTCGAAGCCGTGGCCCTCTTTCAAGCCATCGCAGACGCAATGCTCATCATTGTTGGCTGGATCTTTCGGGTGGCGCCGATCGGGGTGTTTGCGCTCGCGCTAACTGTCGCTATCCGACTTGGTTTCGGTGCCTCACGCGCGATTGCCGTTTTCGTGATTCTTTTCTCGGCAATTCTGTTCGCGTTCACACTCGTGCTCTATCCAGTGGCGGCGATACTGGGACGCGTATCGCTCAAGCAATTTGCGCGGGCCGCCGCGCCGGCGCAGGCGGTGGGTTTCAGTTCGCGCTCATCCTTTGCGGCACTCCCGGCGATGATTACTGGCGCCTCCGGAACGCTCGGAGTACCGGCTGCGGTGACCGGCTTCGTCCTCCCGTTCGCCGTCGCCGTGTTTCGGCTCAGCACCCCGCTCGGCTGGATGGTGAGCGTGATGTTCCTCGGCAAGCTCTACGGAGTGGAACTCGACCTGACCCAGCTGGCCTCGCTTCTGGTCACATCGATTCTGCTCAGTTACAGCGTGCCCGGAATTCCGAGCGGCTCACTCTTTCTGCTGGCGCCGGTGCTCGTATCGCTGGGTTTGCCAGCGGAAGGGGTAGGGATCCTGATCGCGGTGGACGCGATTCCGGATCTGTTCAAGACGACGGTCAATGTCACCGGGCACATGACGGTTGTGACGGCGCTTGGGCGCGCGCGCGTGTAGCGGTCGCGCCTGGCTACTTCGTCCACTCGACGCAACGCAACAGGAGTGCATCGCGATCGGCCTTGGGAACGTCTTTTGGAACAACCTCAATGACCGGTGAATTCGGCATGCCGCGGACATTTACCGTCAGCGTTCCAGTTTTCGATCCGACCTTTCGGGTGCCGATGAGCGTTGAATCGTTCGGCTGGGCGACCTGGTAACGCAACTGGGTCGCGAGGGCCGATTTGGAGCACCTGAGAAATCCGTAGGCCGAGACGCGATTGACCCGAAAGGATTTTGCAGGGGGCGAACAGGCGGAGAGCAAAAAAACAAAAAAGGAGATTGCAACCGCGCTTCTAGTCAGCTTGTTCACGAGAGCCTCCTTGGCTGGTTGGAGATAGAGCAGACAGCGCGCCGTCAGTATGTGACTGGGGTCACGACGAGCGAGCGCGGCAACGAGGGTCCTCATGCCTATCGGCGGCTCCCGCACGTACTTTTCGCGCAACGTGGCGCGGTCGAAGTCTTGCACACGCTTCGGCCGCCCATCGTGGTGATGGCCGACCCCGTGCAGGACCAACGCTGCAGGCTGCGGGATTGCGGACGAGCGCCACGACTTACCAGGCACCAAGGCAATGCAGGAACAGCTTCAGGGCACCATACGGAAACACGAGAAGTTCGCGGCGGAAGCTATTGAGCCGCGGGACGTGCACGTCTATCTGCCGCCCGGATACGAGACTTCCCCGACACAGCGTTTCCCGGTTCTCTACCTGCATGACGGACAAAACCTTTTCGATCCCAGCACGGCCTTCGGCGAGGACTGGAAGGTGGATTCGACCGCCGAGGCACTGATTCAGAAAGGGGAGGTCGAGCCGATGATTATCGTCGGTATCGCCAACAGTGGTGAGAAACGCATCGACGAGTATACACCGACGAAGGATAAGTCCAGGCAGAAGGGCGGACAGGCTGAAAAGTACGGCAGGATGCTGATCTCGGAGCTCAAGCCATTCATCGACCGGCTCTATCGGACGCGTCCCGATCCCGCGAACACCGGACTCGGGGGCTCATCGCTTGGTGGTCTCATCACGCTGCACCTTGGACTTCGGCATTCCAGCGTGTTCGGGAAGCTGGCGGTCCTGTCGCCATCCGTGTGGTGGGACAGCCGCGAGATCATTCACGAGGTCGTGGCATTGACATCGAAGCTGCCACTTCGCATCTGGCTCGACGCAGGAACCAGGGAGGGGCCGGACGTCACCACGGATGCGCGCATGCTGCGTGACGCGTTAGTCGCCAAGGGGTGGAGGGTCGATGACGACCTCAAGTATTTCGAGGCAGAGGGCGCGGAGCACAATGAGCGGGCGTGGGGATCGCGAGTGGACCGCGTCCTGAAGTACCTGTTTCCGAAGCAGGCGTAGATGCATCGCGAACATCATCGATGGCACAGCCCCGCGCTCGGGCGCGACATGGAGCTACTGGTGTTCGGGCACGCCGGTGCCCGGCTACTTGCCCTGCCAACCTCGCTTGGCCGGTTTCACGAATGGCAGGACTTCGGAATGATCGAAGCGCTTGGCGAGCATCTCGAGCGCGGCTGGGTGCAGGTGTACTGTGTGGATAGCGTGGACGCCGAAAGCTGGTATGCCAGATACCTGCATCCGGGGGATCGAGCCAGGCGACAGCTGCAGTACGATCGTTACATCGTCGACGAAGTGCTTCCGCTCACGCAGCGAAACGACAACCCGTTTCTCATTGCTGCCGGCGCGAGCTTCGGCGCGTACCAGGCTGTCTGTCTCGCCTTACGACACCCTGAAATGTTCGGGCGCGTCATCGGCATGAGTGGGCTGTACGACATCAGGGATCTGACCGACGGGTATTCGGACGGGAACGTCTATTCCGTGAACCCCTCGGACTTCGTGATGCACGAGCACGATGAGGGCCGACTGGCGGCGCTCCGCCGAATGGACATTATTCTCGCAACCGGGCGCAGCGACCCCAACGTGGGCAGCAACGAGCACCTGTCGCGGGTGCTATGGGATCGGGGGATCGGCAACGCCCTCCGGCTCTGGGATGGCTGGTCGCACGATTGGCCCTACTGGCACCATATGATCCGGACATACATCGGCGGGCACGACTGAGGAGGCGCACATGACTCTGAAAGTGGGATTGATCGTCGGACGCGAGTGGTCGTTTCCGCCTGCATTTCTGGACGCTGTTAATGGGCGAAAGGCCGGTGTCGAAGCGGAGCTCGTGAAGCTGGGTGGAACGGAGATGGATCAGGAGTGCCC
>JBKJRV010000177.1:0-7111 GCA_046593115.1 Gemmatimonadaceae bacterium | reverse complement strand
TGTTATGGCCCATCGCCTTGAGGTCGAACTGCTCGCCGATGTTGAGCAGCTCAAGGGTCGTCGCTCCCTGCGTAGGCGGCGCGAACGCGAGCACGCGCAATCCGTGGTACGTGGTCTCGATCGGCTCGCCCCAGGTGGACGTGTGCTTCGCGAGGTCGTTCGCGGTGATCAGCCCGCCTTCCTTTTCCATGTAAGCGACGATCTGCTTCGCGATCTCGCCCTTGAAGAATGCCGCCGGCCCCTGCGTCGCGATGGCGCGCAGCGTCTTGCCCAGGTCCGGCTGACGCAGCGTCGTACCGACGTCGGGGGCCGCTCCACCAGCCATGAACGTGCGGCTCAGCTCCGGGTCGCCCGCGATCTTGCGGCTGGACTCGCGCAAGTCCGCCGCCAGCCGCGGCGTCACGGGGAAACCGTTCTCGGCGTACTTGATCGCCGGCTCCAGCGCCTTCGAAAGCGGGATCGTACCGAACCGCTTCAGCGCGTCGGACCATGCCTGCGGCGTGCCCGGCACTGACACCGACAGGATGCCGGAGCTGGGAATCTCCTTCAGGCTGCGCGACGCAAAGAATGCGGGCGTCGCCTTGCTGCCCGCGCGGCCCGCGCCGTTGAGCGTGTAGACCTTCTTCGTCTTTGCGTCATAGTAGATCATGAAGACGTCGCCGCCCGGGCCGTTCATGTGCGGGCGCGTCACCGTGAGGACGCTGGCCATGGTGATCGCGGCGTCGATCGCGTTCCCGCCACGACGGAGGACGTCGGCGCCCGCGGCGGTGGCGAGCGGATGGTCGGAGGAGACCGCCGCCTCGAGGCCCGAGGCCTGCGGGCGCCCCTGCGCTTCGAGAGTCATCTGTGGCAGTGCGACGAGTGCCGCCGCAACGGGAAAATGTCTGAACCTATGCATTGTATCCCAGGGCTCGGCGTCGACGCCAAAGGTACGCTCCTGACCGCGAGGGCGCGACGATGAGCGGTCGGCCACGGGTGCGGGGTAGCGGTTAAACGCTCATCCCGCAGGAGCCGTCCCGCGTCCGCCGAGCATGCTTGACATTTGCTGGACCGGGGCGGATAGTGGGCTACCCACGACTTCCCTCCCTCCACCTCTGAAGAGAGAGAGGCCCTGCGTCACACTCCCGACCCAGCGGAGGGCTCGGCTTATGAAAGTTGTCCGTCGCCTGTGTCTCTTGTTTGGCTGTGCCATCCTTTGGGTAGCACCAGCTCCTCTCGCCGCGCAGTTACCCACCGGTACCATCACCGGACGGGTCGTGGACAGCCTTACGCGAGAGCCGCTTGCCGACGTCACCATTCTTCTCGACGGGACGCAGCTCGGTGCGCTCACTCGTGACGACGGCACCTTCGCCATCATCAACGTCCCCGCGGGAACGCACACAGTTCGTGCGCGCCGAATCGGCTACGGGACGCTGACAGCCATCGTCGACGTGCCGGGTGGGTCGACGGTTACGGTGACGCTCGCGCTTCCTCGGCGGGTGGCCATTCTCGGGGAAATGGTGGTCGTGGGATATACCACTCAGGGAAAGGCGACCATTACCGGGGCTGTGTCCACGGTGAACATGGCGGACCTGGAGACTCGAAGGGTTCCGGATGTGGCGCAGGCGCTACAAGGGCAAGTTGCCGGTGTTCAGGTGACGCAAAGCACCGGTGCCCCAGGCGACGAAATCAGTATTCGCATCCGCGGCGAAGGCACGATCGGCAGCAACAGTCCGCTCTTTATCGTCGACGGAATACCGTCCCGAGATATCTCGTTTGTGAATGCGGCAGACATTCAGTCGATGACCGTGCTCAAGGATGCTTCTGCCGCGTCGATTTATGGTTCCCGGGCTTCTGCCGGAGTGATCGTTGTTGTCACCAAGAGCGGTAAAGCAGGAAAGTCGACGGTGGATTGGAACTACTACAGTGGTGTTCAACGGGCGGTGAACCTTCCGACCATGTTGAATGCCTCTCAATACCTGACCGTGTCAGAGCTGGCCTTCAACAACTCCGGGTATCCCCTCGGTACTCCAAACCCGTATACGGCGGCCAGGGCCCGGACCGATCTGGCCAATACCAATTGGCTGAATGCACTCTTTGAAACGGGCCATTCCCAGAATGTGCAGCTGACCACGAGTGGTGGAAGTGAACGGGTTCAGTATCTCATGTCCGCCGGATACTTCAAGCAGGATGGCATCGTTGTCTTCAACAATGACCAGTATCAACGTCTGAGCTTCAGAACCAACGTGAATGCCGGGTTGACGGAGCGCCTTCGGGCTGGAACCAACCTCCAGCTTACCTACGCTGCTCAGGACAAGCTTTCGTCAAAGGGCGACGCGCCCGGAATCATCCGTCATGCCCTGATCCGGCCTCCCATTATCGCGGTGAAGAAGGACCCGCGCGATCCCACGTATTCGGAGAGGGACCCATATACCGACTTGCCGCTCTATGCGACGCCATGGGACAACAGCAGTAACCGTTTCGAGTTCAGCGCCAACCCGGTTGCCCTGGCGTATTTCACCAACGATAAGCGAAGCAACTTCAAGACCTTCGGGAACGTGTTTACAGAGTATGCATTCCTGAAGGACACATCGGTGAAATTCAGGAGCAACCTCGGGGTCGATCTGAACCTGACGCACAACAAGGCGTTCAATCAGAACTTTGGGGACAATGGTGGGGGAGGAAATGCTGTCGATGGATTTGGCCGCCAGAATCGACCGACGGCGTTGAACGAGGACCGGGGTCAGGAAACGACGGTCACCTGGAACAACACCCTGAACTTCGCCAACACCTCCGAGCAACACGCGATCAGTGCCCTGGGAGGAACCGAGTATATCAGAAACTATTCCTCCTCGGTTGGTGGATCCCGTCAGCGATTCGATTTTGGCAGCGCGCCCTTCCAGTATCTGAATTACGGCCAGACGTCGAATCAGAATACCGGCGGTGGTGCTTCCGAGTGGGGTCTGTTCTCCCTGTTCAGCTCGGCGACGTACATGTTCGATTCCCGGTACATGATTACCGGCAACCTCAGAGCGGATGCATCGTCCCGATTCGCACCAAAGAATCAGTGGGGGTACTTCCCGTCGGTTTCAGCAGGCTGGAAGGTTTCGAACGAGAAGTTCATGGCGAACGTTCCCTGGGTTTCCGATCTGAAATTGAGAGCCAGCAGGGGAACGCTGGGAAACCAGGAGATCAGCGACTACACGTACCTGACCCTGCTGCGCAGAACGGGAGACCAGTACGTGATTTCACGCTACGGCAATCCCGATCTCAAGTGGGAGACAACCACTCAGAACAACCTCGGGTTCGATGTCGGCGTGCTCGGTAACAGGCTCGACATGTCGGTCGATTACTTCTATAAGCTGACATCGGATATCCTCCTGCCCATTTCTCTGCCGTCCATTGTGGGGAGTGTTTCTCCCTCGATCGTGAATGCCGGCGCGGTGGAGAACGAGGGGACTGAATTCGTCATTACCTATCGCGAACGGCGCACGCCGTTCAAGTACAAGGTTAGTGCGAACATGGCCACGGTACGGAATTCGGTCTTGAAGCTGCACCCGAACCTGCCGAATCTCGTCGGCGACGTATACCGGACACAGCCCGGACACCCGCTTGGCGCATTCTACGGCTACGTGTTCGACGGCATCTATCAGAACCAGGCGGAGATCAGCAGCCATCTAACCGGAACGGTGAATCCTCCGGATCAACCGGGCGACATCCGATTCAAGGATCTGAATGGCGATGGAAAGATCAACGACGACGACCGGACCTTCATCGGAAATCCGATTCCGAAACTCTCCTATGGTTTCAATCTCTCCTCGGATTATCGCGGCTTTGATTTCGCGATGTTCTTCCAGGGAGTAAAGGGAGTCGACAAGTACAACGACGCCAAACAAATCACGGACTACGACAGCCGCCCCTTTAATCACACGACTGCAGTATTGAACGCGTGGAGTCCGACAAATCCCAGCAATACGATTCCCCGCACGACGTTCAATGACAATGGCAGCAGCAAGAAATCGAGCATTTTCGTGGAGGACGCCTCGTATCTGCGCCTGAAGAACATCGAGCTTGGATACACGCTGGGAGCATTGCGTTCAAGGCTGCGCGTCCAGAACGTCAGGGTGTATGTGTCGGGTCAGAATCTGTGGACGAAAACCAAGTACACTGGCCTGGATCCCGAATCCACCGATCCCCTCGACAGGGGTACGTATCCGCACTCGAGAGCATTCCTGTTTGGAACCAATGCGTCATTCTGATTCGGTAACGAAGACGTCATGAATCGTCAGGAGCAGTCATGAAAAAGACATACGTGGTGCGTGCGCTGATGCCGATCATTGCGGTCCTGAGCTGCACCGATCTGCACAGGGATCCGATCGGCCTGTTGACCCCGGACCAGATCAGCTCCGACCCGACGCTCAATACGGTCACCTCGTCAGTGACATCATCGTACCAACTGCTCTCCAGTACGCTCAACATTCTGAATGAATGGAAATGGGAACTGGGGACTGTATTCCGGGACGATTTCATCGTCCATGACATTGCGTCGGATGACATGAAAAAGAAGTGGAACCCCGACGGCGACCAGGCGTGGATGGATCAGGTGCAGAGCTTCAACTTCACGGCCTCCAACCAGGCGTTCAATGGTCAGTGGACGTACGACTACGAAGGGATCTCTCGTGCGAACCTGGCCATCAGCTACCTGACCGATGCGGCGGTCACGTCCAGGATCGGCGTCGCACCGCCGTTGCGAGACAGGCTGTTGGGCGAGGCGCGTTTCCTCAGGGCTTTCTACTACTTCGATCTGGTCAACAACTTCGGCGATGTGCCGTTGCTGCTGACCCCGCTCAAGACGTTCAACGACGCCTACAGCGTGGCCAGGCGGGAAACCAAGGCGAAAGTGTACGAACAGATCAGCTCGGACCTGGCGCAGGCAAAGACACTGTTGCCGTCGACCAGATACTCTGATCCGACGGAAAAGTGGAGAGTGTCCAAGGGCGCTGTGCTGGCGATGCAGGCGAAAGTGGCCTTGTACAACCAGAAATGGGCGGATGTCATCACCATCGTCACTGAGCTCGAGGGCCTGGGGTACAACCTGAACCCCAACTATTTCGACAGTTTCGATGTCACCAAGGAATTCGCCGAGAGCGAAGTCATTTTTGCCTACGATCATCAGCAGGGTAGCACTCCGAGAAAGGGCAACGGATTGTGTGCCCCCCTGGACTGGGGCTTCATTGCTCCAACCGATAATTTTCTCGCTGAATTCGAGCCCAATGACCCGAGATTGCTGTACACGGTCAACGTCCCCGACAAGGCTGTTTATAAGTTGCTGGGCGCCACGAATACATCGTACAAGGGGAATGACGATGCGCCTGGGAACAAGATCTATATTCGCTTCGCCGACGTCCTGCTCTGGAAAGCCGAGGCATACAACGAAACGGGTGCGTATTCCCAGGCGATCGGGATCATCAATCAGGTGAGGACGCGGGCCCGGACGAGTGTACGGGTTGGCGGCGGCTTGCCGCCCGCCGGCACTCTGCCCGCGAGAAGCACTTCCTCCACAGACAAGGCCCAGATCAAGGCCTGGCTGATACACGAGCGCCGGGTGGAACTGGGCTTCGAATCACAGCGATTCAACGACCTGAAGCGGTGGGGGATCGCGCAACAGGTCCTGACCGCGGTTGGGAAAAACTTTCAGCCCCGCCACTATCTCTATCCGATCCCGCAGGGCGAGATCGACAAGTCAGGTGGCAGCATCACGCAAAATCCCGGCTACTAGCGCACTGGCGGGATAGCCCGGCGCCGGAGTCAGGTCGAGCGCGAGAACGCTTGTCCGTCGGCGCCAAACAGGTGCACGTGCTGTGGTGGCACGTGCACCTTGATCGTTTCGCCCACCTCCGGCAGCCGATCGTTCGACACAGAGGCCATGAGACGATGGGGGCGACTGCCGACGTCGAAGTGCACGTGGCTGGTTCCTCCCAGTCGCTCGACCAGCACCACGACCCCACGCAGGCCGCCTCCGGTCGTTGAATCGCCGGCGGGATCGACGCGCAGGTCTTCGGGACGAATACCGAGCGTCACCTTCTCCGATCGGCCATCGGCGGACATGTTCCCCGACAGCGCCACGCTCACGCCTTCGGCCTCGAAGGTCAACTGGCCATTTCCCCGCTGGAGGGAGCCCTCCACGAAGTTCATCGTTGGTGTGCCAATGAACCCGGCGACGAAGCGATTGACAGGAGTGCGGTAGAGATCGATCGGGTGGCCCACTTGCTGGATGCGCCCGTCCGCGAGCACGACAATGCGGTCGCCCAGGGTCATCGCCTCCACCTGGTCGTGCGTGACGTAGATGGTCGTGGTCTTCAATCGCCGCTGAAGGCCGCCGATCTCGATGCGCATCTGCGCGCGCAAGCCGGCGTCGAGGTTGGACAAGGGCTCATCGAACAGAAACACCTTGGGCTCACGGACCATCGCCCGGCCCATCGCGACCCGCTGGCGCTGTCCTCCCGAGAGCGCCTTCGGCTTGCGATCGAGCAGCGGTGCGAGGCCCAGCATCCCCCCGGCCCACGTGACACGCCGGTCGATCTCTTTCGGGTCGATTTTCCTGATCCGAAGGCCCAGCGACAGATTCTCGCGCACGGTCATGTGCGGGTAGAGGCCGTAGTCCTGGAACACCATTGCCACATCCCGCGCGCGTGGAGCCAGCGCGGTAACGTCGCGCTCGTCAATGCGTATCGTTCCGGACGTGACCTCCTCGAGGCCCGCGACCATGCGGAGAATGGTCGACTTGCCCGAGCCGGAGCCGCCGACCAGCACCAGGAGCTCGCCATCCGCGACGGTGAGATTGAAGTCCTCGACGACGGTCATGTCGCCGAAGATCTTGCGGACGTGATCGAACGAGACGGAAGGCATCAGCCCTTGATCCCCGCGCCGGCCATACTCTCGATGAAGTTCCTCTGCAGGAACATGTACGCGATGACCACCGGCACCACCAGCACCATCGCCGAAGCAAGCGATACTCCCACCGAGCCCGCTCCTCCCCCGAGCGCAAAGACCGTGAGCAGTTGTGGCAGTGTCATGAGTTGCTGCTCGCGCACAACCAGCAGTGGCCAGAGGACTTCGTTCCAGGAGCCCA
>JBKJRV010000118.1:0-2802 GCA_046593115.1 Gemmatimonadaceae bacterium | reverse complement strand
GCGACAGCCCTGTAAACGCATTCGCCACCTGGTCGGTCGCGATCGTTGCGCCGACGGGAAAGCCGTTCGCGATCGTCTTGGCGAACGTCATGATGTCCGGCTCGACGCCCCAGTGCTCGATGCCACACCAGTGATCCCCGGTGCGGCCAAATCCGGTCTGCACTTCGTCGCAGATAAAGACGCCGCCATACTTCCTCACAATGCCGACGGCGATCTCGAAGTACTCCTTCGGCGGCACGATGAAACCGCCGACGCCCTGGACCGGCTCCGCCATAAAGGCGGCGGGCTTCCCGTTGGTCTCGGTGCGAATCAGCTCTTCGAGATCGTTGGCGCACCGGACGCCACAGGACGGATACTCGAGGCCGTAGGGGCAGCGATAGCAGTACGGCGACACCGCATGCTTGATGCCCGGGACCTGCGTCGGCAGCAGCCGCCACTGCGAATGCCCGGTCACCGAGAGCGCCGTGAGACTGCGTCCGGAATATCCGTGGCGCAGCACGATGATCTCCTGCTGGCCCGTATAGATCTTCGCCAGGAGGAGGGCTGTCTCATCGGCCTCCGTGCCGCTCGTCGTGAAGAAACTCTTCTTGAGCTTTCCGGGCGTAATGCGGGCGAGGCTCTCCGCGTAGGTGACTATCTCCTGCGTTGGATACAGCGTCGAGGTATGCTCGAGCTTTTCGAGCTGCGCCTGCAGGTGCTTCACGACGTCGGGATGACAGTGCCCAAGACCGACAGTGAGAATGCCACCGAAGAAGTCGAGATACTCCTTGCCCTCCGCGTCGCGCACGCAGCAGCCGTCGCCCTGCGTGATGACCACCGGCTCCTCGTAGTAGTTCGCGACGCAGGGGAAGAGAAACTCCTTGTGCTTCGCGCGAACCTCGGAGCTGCTCATCTGCTTCTCACCCATGCGTAGGCTCCCGTGCGATGAATTGACCGCGCCCCATCGTGCCGACGAATTCGCCGTCGCGCACCTGGACCGCTCCACGAACGGTGACGAGGCTCGGCCGTCCCAGCCGAGTCCACCCTTCGTAGGCGTTGTAATCGACGTTCGAGTAGCTCGTCGCCTTCTGGAAAGTGCCGTTGAACCCTTCATCGTAGATCACAAGATCGGCATCGCTGCCAACCGCGATCGTTCCCTTCCGCGGATACATCCCGAACAGCCGAGCCGCTTCCGTGCTGCACGCGGACACCATGGCGTTCAGACTCAATCGTCCGGCCCGCACTCCATAGGTATAGATCAGGTCTACGCGCTCCTGAAGCGATGGGATGCCGTTGGGAATCAGCGTGAAGGCATTCCGGCCCATCTCCTTCTGTCCGCGAAAGCTGAACGGCGCGTGATCGGTGCCAATAGTGCTGATCATGCGGGACTGGACGCCATGCCAGAGCACGTCCTGGTTCGACTTCGCTCGCAGCGGAGGCGACATGACGTACATCGCGCCGGCGAAGTCCGGAAGCGCGGCGTACGTCTCATCGAGCACAAAGTGCGGCACGACGGACTCGATCCAGACATTCACCCCGCGATACCGGGCGGCCATTGCCTCGCGCACTGCCTCGTCGCACGACGTGTGAACGAGATAGACGTGCGCTCCGGTGAGCGTGGCAAAGCTGCAGAGATGGTGGACCCCGCTGGCTTCCACCACGGGAGGGCGCGATGCCCCATGCCACTCCGGTCCCACGCGTCCCGACGCGACAAGCATCTTCTGCATCGCATCGATCGCGGACGCGTTCTCGCAGTGCGCCGTGACGATCGCCCCGAGTCCCTTTGCGAAGCCCATCGCCGCAAAGAGATCTTCGTCGGACAGGTCGAGCGCGCCCTTGTACGCGAGAAATACCTTGAAGGAGGCCACGCCCTCCCGGACGATGCGCGCGAACTGCTCGCGCACCCGCTCCTGGAATCGCACGACCGACATGTGAAAGGTATAATCCACCGCCGCGATGCCGTCGGCCTTCGATCGCCACAGTTGATAGGCATCGTACGGCTCATCCGCCGGTCCCGGACAGATCATCTCGACCAGTGTCGTCGTGCCCCCTGCAAGCGCCGCTCGGCTCGCGGACGCATAGTCATCCGCCGCGAAGCTGCCCATGAAGGGCAGGTAGATGTGCACGTGCGGATCGATGAAGCCCGGTAACACCAGCTTGCCAGCGGCATCGATCACCTCGAGCGATGAAGGATCGACTGCGAGCGACCGGGGATCGATGGAGGGTTCGATGCGGGTAATCGTTTCGCCAGCGCAGAATACGTCGGCGCGATAGTCATCCGTCGCGGTAACAACACGCCCGTTGGTAATAAGCAGTGCCATGGCGTGCGCTACGGCAGACGCGGACGACGACGACCGAACGCGCGAATGCTGTCCATTAAGCGCTGTCGTTCCGCGGCGGCGCGATCCAGTTCCGGAGAGCGCTGACCGGGGACAGAGAGCCCAACGGCCCTGCACGGCGCCGGGTCGTCCTGGCAAGCGACGCGGATGGAGTCGCGCACTCTGATCATATCATCTCGCGTGGCCTTCACTGCCGGATCGAAGGGATGTGTCAACGTGAGATTGGCGAGCAGGATCGCACCGCGACGCTGTGCCGCCTGGAAGCTGTCGCGATCACCGGTCGCGGCGGAGCGCCTCAGCACGGACACGTCATCAGCGGCAGCCATCGTGGAGTCCCGCAACGTCGGGACGCGCGGAGGAATAGGAGCCGGCCACGCCAACGCCGCCGGTTCCTATCCCTCCGCGCGTCCCGACGTTGCGGGATTCCACACTGGCTGCCGCTGATGACGTGTCCGTGCTGAGGCGCTCCGCCGCGACCGGTGAT
>JBKJRV010000069.1:0-2758 GCA_046593115.1 Gemmatimonadaceae bacterium | reverse complement strand
CCTCGGCTCAGCTCCCGATCGCCTGGTCCTGGAAGCCCACCCCGTATCGCCGCCACCTCCGCTGCCGTCGAAATCTTGAGTCAGCCCGCTTCGGCGGGCTTTTTTGTGCCCCTGACTGAACAATCCTCCCCGGGCATGGCGTACCTAACGACAGGAATGGTCGACGCTCGCAACTTGGCAGTGAAAAGGTATCAAATCTGTACTGTCTTCTAGCGTACCGAACAGGTCATATTGTCCCTGTTCAAATGTTTCTGGATTTGCTAGGTTCGTGCGGCGGGTCACCTCTTTTCTCGGGTTGGCCTGCCAAATTCACCGCTCTGTGCCGAGTTGCCCGCACGTCAGCGAGCCGTTGCTGATGCGTCTGGTGCCCTCGGCCCATTTCGTATTGTCCTCCGTCACCTGACCAATGATCGCAGCCGGATTCAGAAGCCGCGCCCTCCGATTTGCGCGGCTCCTTGCCTTCGTCGCCCTGTCGCTTGCCGGCATCACGTGCCGGGATTCGTCCCTGACCGGACCGGGAATTCCGAGCAGGGCGAGCCTGGCGATTGCGCCGCGGTTCGAAGTGGTGGATGGCGGGCCGAGGATAGTGCTGCATACCGTGCGCGCCGAGCTGTTCCGGTTGCCGAGTGGCTCGCCGGCCGCATCGATCGTGGGCACGTTCAATCCGGATGGGTCACCGCTCGAGCTCTCCTTGTTGGTGACGCTGACGCAGGCGGAGGAGACGTTCATGCTCCGCCTTGCGGCAACAGATGCAAACGGGGATACGGTGTTCCGGTCCGTCGATTCGTCGGTCGTCGTGGTGCGCGGCGCGATTCCCACTGTTGCCACGCCGGTTCGGCTGACGTATTCGGGGTCCGATGCACTCGCCGTCTCGCTGGCGATGTTCCCGTCGGATACGACAATCGATGTGGGGAACTCGGTCACGTTTGTTGCGGTGGCGCGCCTGGCTGACTCCACCGTCGTGGCTGCGCCGGTAGGCTGGCGTTCGAGCGATTCGACGAAGCTGTCCATCACCGCCGGTGGTGTCGCAACGGCGCTGAGCGAGTTCACCGGGTTGAAGGTCTACGCGCGGACCGCGACGGGGCTGGTGGATTCCGCGACGGTCTCGGCGATGACGCGTGTTGGGAGTGTCGTCATTTCGCCGAACGCGTCGAGCGTGATCATGGGACGGACTGCGCAGATGACGGCGTCGGTGCGCGCGGTGGACAATACGGATTTGCCGGGGCGTGCGGTTGCGTGGACCAGTAGCAACGCGCTCGTCGCGACGGTTTCTCAGACGGGCCTGGTTACCGGCGTTTCGACGGGCGTCGTCACGATCACGGCGACCAGCGGTGGCGTCGCGGGTACGGCGACAGTCACGGTGCTACCGATTCCGGTCGACCGAATTGTCGTAGCACCGGATACGACGGTGACTGTCGGCAGCAGCTTCCCGATGCGTGCGACGTTGTTCGACGCGAGCGATCGTGTGCTGACCGGCCGCCTCGTCCTCTGGAATAGCCAGACGCCCACAACCGTTTCCGTCGACTCGGCCACTGGCGTGGTCACAGCCACGGCCGCCGGCGCGTCGCAAATCTCGGCGGTGTCCGAGGGAAAGGTTGGTGCAGCGACGGTGACCGTCGTTCGCAACGCCAGTATGCTGACGGTCCCGGCGGCCACGGGCGTGTTCGGCGGCACGACGACGCTGTCGGCAATGCTGGCCGCGCGCGGCGTCCCCCTCGCGGGGCGCACGATCAGCTTCTTCGTGGCCGGTGCCTCCGTCGGGTCGGCAATCACGAATGCATCAGGTGTCGCGACGCTTGCAAACGCTTCGCTCGCCAGCGCGCCCTATGCCGGCGACTATCCGGCTAACACCGCACCGCCAGGCATTCGAGCGACGTTCGCTGGTGATGGGGCGAACGACCCGGTCTCGGCGGCTGCGCTGCTGACCGTGACGAAGGCGCAGGCAACGCTCTCACTCGGCTCGCTGTCGCACGTGTATGACGGCACACAGAAGCAGGCAACGGTGACAACGACACCTGCCGGCCTCGCGGGTGTCCCGATTTCGTATTCGGTGAATGGCGTGACCGTGCCGTTGCCCGTCGCGGCTGGAAGATACGATGTGCGTGCGCAGCTGATCAATCCAAACTATCAGGCCCCGGAAGTGACTGGTGTGCTGGTGATCAGCCAGGCCACCGCGACGCTGACGCTCGGCAACCTGTCGCATGTGTACGACGGCACGCCGAAGACCGCTTCAGTGATCACCACGCCTTCTGGGCTGGCGACGGTGAGCATCACGTACAACGGCGGGACGACACCGCCGGTGAACGCGGGCAGCTACGCTGTCGTCGCGACGCTGAGTAATCCGAACTACTCGGCGGCTCCGGCAAATGGCCAGCTCGTCATTTCGCAGGCGACGCAGACGATCACGTTTGCGGCGTTGGCGCCGAAGACCTTTGGCGACCCGCCGTTCGCCGTGACGGCAACGTCCACGTCAGGATTGGCGGTGACCTGGAGCGCGACGGGGAATTGCACGGTGGATGGGGCTGGAACGGTGACGATCACGGCTGCCGGCAGCTGTACAATCACAGCGGCGCAGGCGGGTGACGCAAACTTCTCGGCCGCAACTCCGGTTTCGCAGACATTCCGGATCAATGCTGCGCAGGCCACGTTGACGCTCGGCAACCTCTCGCACGTGTTCGATGGTACGCCGAAGGCTGCGACGGTGACGACGACGCCGGACGGTCTTGGCACGGTGACCATCACCTACAATGGATCGACA
>JBKJRV010000050.1:0-2573 GCA_046593115.1 Gemmatimonadaceae bacterium | reverse complement strand
CCTTCACCGGCGCGAATGGCCTGCGCCGCACTGGCCACCGCCTGAAGCCCCGATCCGCACAGCCGATTCACGGTCTGACCGGGCACCTCCACCGGCAATCCCGCAAGCAGCGCCGCCATGCGCGCGACATTCCGGTTGTCTTCGCCGGCCTGATTCGCGCAGCCCAGGATGACGTCGTCAATCGACGCGGGATCGATCCCCGTGCGGGTGATCAGAGCTCCCACCGCGCAGGCCGCGAGATCATCCGGGCGCACGCTCGCAAGCGCGCCGCCGTGACGCCCGATGGGCGTGCGCACGGCATCGATGATGTACGGCTCGCGCGATGGGTCATTCGTCACGCGCAGGTGCTCACGACAGGTCAACCCACACGGACTTCACCTGCATGTAGCCATCGAGCGCATGCACCCCGAGATCGCGGCCAAATCCGGACTGCTTGAAGCCCCCGAAGGGGGAGGCCGCGTCATACATGTTGTAGGTGTTGATCCACACGGTTCCGGCCTGAATGGCTTTGGCCGCCCGCAGCGCCTTCTTGATATCCTTCGTCCAGATGCCCGCCGCCAATCCGTAGATGGTGGAATTGGCCAGATCGCTCGCGCCCTCGACGCCGCCCTCGAAGCTCATGACCGCGAGCACGGGACCAAAGATCTCTTCCTGCGCGATCGTCATTCCGCGCTCGACCGAATCGAAAATGGTGGGCGAGACGAAATATCCCTTGTTGTTGACCGGGGTGCGCTCGCCACCATGACGCAGCGTGGCTCCCTCACTCTTGCCCTTCTCGATGTAGCCGAGGACGCGATCCATCTGCTTGCGCGACACGACGGAGCCGAGCCGGGTCTTGGGATTGAGCGGATCACCAGCGACCATCTTCTTCGCCCGCTCGAGAATCTTGCCCATGAGCTCTTCGCGAACCGGCTCTTCGACGAGCAGGCGCGAGCCTGCGGCACACACCTCACCCTTGCCATAGAAAATCCCGTTCAGCGCGCCACGCGCGGCCGCGTCGAGATCGGCATCGGCGAAGACGACGTTCGGCGACTTGCCGCCCAGTTCGAGCTGAACCTTCTTCAACGTGCCGGCCGCGTCGATCATGACCTGACGCCCCACTTCCGTGGAGCCCGTGAACGCGATCTTGTCGACGCCCGGGTGTTTCACGAGCGCGGAGCCAGCGACCGAGCCCGGACCCGGGATGCAGTTGAAGGCGCCCGGAGGAAAGCCGGCTTCGAGTGCCAGCTCCGCCAGCCGGATGGCCGTATAGGGCGTGAGCTCCGCGGGTTTCAGCACGATCGTGTTTCCGCAGGCGAGCGCCGGCGCCAGCTTCCACGTCGCGAGCGACATGGGGAAATTCCACGGCACGATGGCGCCGATGACGCCGATCGGCTCGCGCAACGTGAAGTTCAGGAACGGACCGTCCACGGGAATCGTCTCGCCGTGGATCTTGTCCGCCCACCCGCCATAATACTTGAACGTCTCCGACGTCAGCTTCGCGTCGATCAGCGACTCGAAAATGGGCTTGCCATTGTTCTGCGTCTCGAGCCGGGCCAGCTCATCGCGATGCTGGTGCACGAGCTCGCCAAGCCGGTAGCACAGCGCGCCGCGTTGCCGCGCGCTCATGTTCCGCCACTTCGCGGACTCGAAGGTCTCGCGCGCCGACTTCACCGCGCGGTCCACGTCTGCGACACCGGCCTTCGCAACCGGTGCCAATTCGTCCTCGGTGGCCGGGTTGACGACGCTGAATCGTTCGCCCGACGCCGCGTCCATCGGCTCACCGCCAATGATCAGCTGCGTGGGGAAGCGGTCCGCGGCAACCGCCGTCATGGTGTGCTCCGGCGATTCGCGGCTCTACGCGCGCACCCCGCAGTCCGCAGTTCGCAGCCCGAATCCCGCAGCCCGCAGCGCCGTTTCATCACTTCCCCTGGAAATTCGGCTGCCGCTTCTCGACGTACGCCGCGAGGCCTTCCTTCGCATCCTGGCTCTTGAACAGCAGGTTCTGCAGCTCCCGCTCGAGCGCCAGTCCCGACTCGAACGACATCTCGAGACCCGAGATCACCGACCGCTTGATCTGCCCAACCGCGAACGACGCCTTGTTCGGCGTGCAGAACTGACGCGCATACAGCAGCACGTTCTCCCACCAGTCCGCCTTCGGAAGTACCATGTTCACGATGCCGAGCTCCTGGCCCTTCTCGAAGGAGAAGGACTCACCCGTGACCATCATCTCGATGGCCTTGGACTTCCCGACCAGCCGCGCCAGCCGCTGCGTACCGCCCGTACCCGGCAGCACGCCGAGGTTGACTTCGGGCAGTCCGATCTTGCCGGCCTCAGCGCGCGCGATGCGAATGTCGGCCGCCATCGCGATCTCGAGTCCGCCACCGACCGTATGTCCGTTCAGCGCCGCAATCACGAGCTTCGGCGTCTGCTCGAGCCGGCTCAGTGTCTCGTTCGCATGCAGGCAGAAGTAGTACTTGAACACCGGGTCCACCGAGTTGAGCATCTTGATGTTGGCGCCGGCGCTGAAAAACTTCTCGCCCTTGCCACGCAGGATGATCACCTGCACCTCGTTGTCGAAACGGGCCTTGAGG
>JBKJRV010000018.1:0-14408 GCA_046593115.1 Gemmatimonadaceae bacterium | reverse complement strand
GCGCTACCGTGATTTCCTCATCGCCACGGCCCTTGGAATCATCCCGAGCATAGTCATTCTCGCTGTCTTCGCCAGCCGCGTGCTCACCGGCGGCGAGGGCGCCCGTCACCGCGCGATCCTGCAGACGTTACTCGCCGCCGGCGTCCTGTGGGCACTCACCTACGCACCAGCCGTATGGGACCGCTTTTTCGGGGACAAGGACGAAGAAGACGATGCCGACGTGCTCCCGCATGAAGCCGGCCTCGACGGCACCCTCAATCCCCCTCGCTAGGGCTTCTCAGCCGGCACCCTGAATCCCTCGCTAGGGCTGCTCGACCCCGCCCGCCGCAACCGGCGATGCCCCGGTCGTCGGTGGCGCCAACTGGTCGCGTCCCTTGTCCAGAAACGGGATACCTCGCGTCATCCAGTCCGGCGCCGGCTTCCCGCGCAGGTGGTGATCGAAGAACTGCTGCATGCGCACCGCAATGTCCTTCTGATTCGCGCGCTTGGTGGGATTGTGCTCGTCCCCGTTGTAGTTGATCAGATACACCTCGCGCCCCAGCCGGCGAAGCGCGACGAACATCTCGATGCCCTGATACCACGGAACGGCGCCGTCGTTGTCATTGTGCATCATCATCAACGGCGTCCGCACGCGATCCGCCTGAAAGAGCGGTGAGTTCTCGATGTAGCGCAGCGGATACTGCCACAGCGATCCGCCAATCCGACTCTGCGTTTTCTCGTACTGGAACGAGCGCGCCAGCCCGGTCTGCCACCGGATGCCGCCGTACGCACTGGTCATGTTGGCGACCGGAGCGCCGGCCATGGCCGCGCGGAACATGTTGGTCTGCGTGATCATGTAGGCGACCTGATAGCCGCCCCACGACTGGCCCTGAATGCCGATCCCGTTCGGATCGACAAAGCCTCGCTCGATCAGCGCCTGCACGCCCGGCACGATGGACTTCATCGCGCTCGGTCCAGGATAGCCGGTGGAATAATCAATATCCGGCTCGAACACGAGATATCCGTTGGACACGTAGTGAGCAGGATTAATCACATTGCGACCACCCGGGGTTCCGTACGAGTAGAGGTTCTGCGACAGCTGCTCGTAGAAATACACGACCATCGGGTACTGCTTCTTCGGATCGAAGTCCTCCGGCGTGAAGAGAATGCCCTGCAAGGGCACTCCATCCGTGCTGCGCCACCGGACCAGCTCCGCATTGCCCCATCGATACTCCGACTGCTGCGAATTCGCATCGGACAACCGGGTGAGCTGATCCAGCGACGGACCGGCCCAGAGATCTCCGAAGCGATTGAACGTGGATTGCGTGACGACGTAGACATCAGCGTTCCTCGCCTTCAACGGCGCGCCGAAACCCACGCTGCCCATCGCAATGCGCTCGGGTGGCGCGCTCACCCCGAGCCGGTCGCGGTAGAAGCCGCTCTCCTTGGTGTCTTCGTCAAAAACGCGGAACAGGAGTGGCTTCGCCGGATCGATGGAGGGATCGTCGCGATCGAGATCGACAAGCCGGAACGCCAGCCGCTCACGGCGGCCCACGGAGTCGGTGATCATCCGCGGCGCGCGTACTCCCGCCGGATCGAATTCCCAGACGTCAAAGCGATCGTTGATCAGCACCGACCGGTCATCCGTGGTCCAACCAGCAATCCCCCACGGTGCCGGCGTGCTCGGCGTATCCCAATTCTCCTGGTCGAACCGGACTCCGGTCACCGACCGCGAGAGATTCACCAGCTTGCCCGTGGCCGTTGCCGTCGTGAACCAGTGTCCCGAGTCAAAGTGCACCGCGTACTTGCCGCTCGGAGACAGCGTGGCCCCAAACTGAACGCGCGCGGAAATTCGACGACGTGCTCCGGTCGTCGCATCAGCGAGGTAGACGTCGCTCCCCCCTTCTCCCCACATGGACTCGATGGCGTACGGGATTGAAGATGTACCGATCGCGAAGCGGCCGTTCTGCGAGACCGTGAAGGCAGGCGTGGTATCATTGCCCAGCTGAACGAGCCGCTTCGCACGTATCTGGTAGACCGCGGTGAAGGCGCGCACGCGATCGCGCTCAGCTTCGACGCGCTGCTGCGGCTGCAAGCGGAGATCCCGGTACGTCCAGAGGTCGAACACCGCCTTGTCGAGCAGCGAATCCGCGGGAATGGAATCCGGCGCGGCCGGCGCGAGGCCGAGGACGATGGCACTCCCGTCCCTGGTGAAATCCAGTCGCCGGTCAGAAAGCAGCAGCTCCCCGGTGGCCGCTCCGGTCCGTACGAGTGGCGCCGCAGTGCCCGCTCGCACGCTCGCATGATAGAGCGCGTAGCGTGCCTTGGGCTCTCCGTACTCTTCGCGGTCCGACATGAACGCCACCTGCGTTCCGGCGCGGTCGAAGATGAGCTGTTTGTAATTCCCCGCCCCTCGCACGAGTGTCGTGGTGTTCCCGCCTGCGAGGAAGCGGAGGTATGCTCCATCCGATTCTCCCGACTGCGACGACGTGGTATAGCCGAGCACGGAGCCGCTGTCGTGGAAGGCGTATCCGATCACGTCGGGGATGCTCACCTCGACGCCCGAGGCGAGCTCGCGCACGACCATCGGTGTGCCCGGCTGTTTCTTCTTCTCGCGGGTGCGACTGGAGGAATCGGCGATGGGCCGGGGCTGCCCGCCCGGTGTCGCCGCCGCGCCACCAGCCGACGGCGCAGCGGCAGCGGCAGCGGCAGCGGCCGAATCACGACGGGCCGTGCTGTCCGCGCTCTCCATGTGGTAGGCGAGGTGGCGGCCTCTGTCACGCGGCATGCGGAACGATTTGACGCGATCGAGGCGCGTCACCTTTCCATCACTGAGGTCCACGATCGCGAGTGACGACTTGGGGGTCTCGCCCTTTCGCTGTCTCCGCACGCTGTCGTAGGCCGCTCGCGGTGCATACACGATGGCAACGAGGTGCCGGCCGTCGGCTGAGAATTGTGGCGGCGGCGCCGTAAAGCCGGAGTCCGCGGCCGGCCGCGTCTGGGGTCGACCGGTGAACCCGCGTGAGATAACGTATTCCTGCGTGCCGGACGTCGACCGGACGACCAGTGTTCCGTCTCCCACCTGGGGCGTGACCGAGTACGCGACCCAGCGGCCGTCCGCGGACAGCGTGGTTCCCTGGATCGTTTTCCAGATGTCCCAGGCCGCCGGCGTCAGTGGCTTCTTGCCCTGCGCCGTGGCGCTCTGGGACAGGAACAGTGCCGCAACGAGGGGGCAGAGGAACAGAAAGCGGAGATTCATCGTAGGGTCCTGAGAGGTCGATGGAGGAACCCGGCACGCAGAAATCAGTGCCGGCACAACGTTGGTCGCCTTGAACCCGAGGCGTGCACAGCCCACCTTATACCACTCACGCCCCGCTGGAGAAGAACATGCGTCGCAGCTTCATTCTCGCTGTCTTCATGATAACCGCTCTTACGCTCGCCAGTGAGGCCGGCGCTCAGCAGGCCAGAAAGCCTGCCCGGCAGCGACAGATCATTTGCAGGAACGCGGTAATTCCGGCAGGGTGGATTCTCGTTGATGACTTGCGAGACCGGACCATGTGCGGCGGGGAGAGCGCCGAGGTCGTCAATTCGTACAACGTGTGGGCCATCGAGAAGTTCGATGGTGCCGCACCGGGCGCGACGCTGACCGTGTGCGCTAATACTCCGATCCCTGCCGGCTGGACCCTGGTGGACGTCTATCGCGACAAGGCGGTGTGCGGTCACCCCGATGACCTCTGGGCCACCAACGTCAAGGTCATTCGCAAGAGCAAGTAGGATCGATCCGGCTCGGCGCTCTCGCACATTGCTGGAGATGACATCTCCCGGAATTTTCGGCGTGGCTGCCCTGATTCGCGTGGGCGCAGCCATTGGCATGGCCGCCCTGATCGCGTGCCCGACCGCGATGCTGGCGCAGGCTCAGCCATCCACCAGCTACATGCTGCGCCCGGCGCGCGTGTTCGATGGCACCGTGATGCAGTCCGGCTGGGCAGTGCACGTGCAGGGCAATCGCATTGTCGCGGCCGGACCTGCTGCACGCCTCATCGCCACCGATGCCACGGTGCTCGATCTCCCCGGCATGACGGTGCTGCCAGGGCTCATCGATGCCCATTCCCACGTGCTGCTTCATCCGTACAATGAGACGCCGTGGGATGACCAGGTGCTCCGTGAGTCACAGGCGCTGCGCGTCGCCCGCGCCACGGTCCACGCGCGCAACACCCTGCTTGCAGGATTCACGACGCTGCGCGACCTCGGCACCGAAGGCGCGGGGTATGCGGACGTCGGCATCGCTCAGGCCATCGATCAGGGAATCATTCCCGGGCCACGGCTCCTCGTCACCACGAGGGCAATTGTTGCCACCGGGAGCTACGGACCACAGGGCGTAGACCCTGAGCGCCCGTTTCCCCAGGGCGCCGAGGAAGCCGATGGCGTTGATGATCTGACACGCGTCGTGCGCGATCAGATTGGAAAAGGCGCGCAGTGGATCAAGGTCTACGCCGACTACCGATGGGGCCCGCTTGGCGACTCGCGCCCCACGTTCACGTTGGCGGAACTGCAGCTGATTGTCGAAGTCGCGAAGAGCGCTGGAGTACCGGTGGTCGCGCATGCGAGCACGGCGGAAGGCATGCGGCGCGCTACGCTTGCTGGTGTCGAAACGATCGAGCACGGCGACAACGGCACCGCGGAGGTCTTCCGCCTCATGGCGCAGCGCGGCGTGGCCCTCTGTCCCACGATCGCCGCGGGCGACGCGATCCTTCAGTATCGCGGATGGAAGAAAGGCGTTGACTCCGAGCCGGCTCGCGTGAAGGAGAAGCGTGCGAGCGTGAGACTGGCTATCGCGTCCAGCGTCATCATCTGCAACGGGAGCGACGTTGGCGTGTTCGCGCACGGAGACAACGCGAGAGAGCTGGAGCTGCTGGTCGATTACGGATTGTCACCGCTACAGGCCCTGCGCGCGGCGACGTCGGTGAACGCCAAAGTGCTGCATATGGAGAATCGCATCGGTTCCATTGCCGCAGGCTTCCTTGCTGACGTGATCGCCGTTGAGGGTGATCCATCGGCGGACATTGCAGCGATCCGTCGCATTAGGCTCGTCATGAAGGATGGAGCGCTCTACCGCGACGAGGGCGTAACGCGACCCGCTGCCAGGCGGTAGAGGATTGGACCCAGGGCAGCCGCGCCCAGTGCGATCATCACCGGTGCCGCACTGCTCGCTCCCCCGCGCAGTTCGAGGCCGACGACAATGAGCAACACGATCATGGGCAGGGCCGCGAGCGCAATCACGCCAGGCTGACCGACGGGGATCCGGAAGCTTCCGCGCAGTAGTGGCTCGCGGCGGCGGAGCACGACCAGCGATGCGAACTCCAGTGCGATCGCCATCGCGTACAGCAGGACGTCGGCAACAACCAATTGCGAGAATGGCAGCAGCGCGAAAACCGAATAGCATATCGCCGACACGATGATGGCGTTGCGCGGTGTGCCACGCGCATCCGTCTGCCCAAGTGCAGTGGGCAGCAGGCGATCCTCCGCCACCACCAGGGGAATGCGCGAGTAGACGAGCAGCAGCGCATTGAACAGGGCGAGCGCACTGATCATCCCGGCAAGCGCGATCAGAACGGACAGTGGCCGGCCGAACGATCCACCGGCGGCAATCGCGATGGCAGGCCAGCCCCCATCCCGCCATTGCGACCAATCCGTGGCGGCCAGGGTTGCCGACACCGGGATCAGGTAGCCGAGTGCGATCAGTGGCAGTGCGAGCGCGAGTGCGCGCGGGTACGTGCGGCCGGCGTCCACCACCTCGCCCTGCACGGTGGAGGCATTGTCCCAGCCGATGAAATTCCAGATGACGACGGCCATGCCGACACCCAGGCCGGCCATGGTCCCGTCGCCCGAGGCGGAGAACGGGTTCCATGGCGCGTGATGCATCTGTGGAACGGCGGCGATCGTCAGCAGCAGGAACGTCACGATGACGAATGAGCCGGCCCAGACCGACACCCGGCCGACGGGCAGCGCGCCGCGCAGGTTCAGCGCCGTCGCTCCCCAGATAATCGCGAGGGCGACACCCCAGCGCGCGAGGTCACCGAGATCCGGGAAAAAGAACGCAAGGTACTGGTTGAACAACACCGGGTAGATCGCCATGTCAACAAGCGAGTAGAGCCAGGTCCACCATCCATTCTGAAAGGCCCAGAATGGTCCGAACGCGCGGCCGACCCAGCGATAGTATCCGCCTTCGACGGGCAACATGCTGGCGAGCTCGCCGATGATCAGTGTTTCGGGCACGGCCCAGACTATCGGGATAAGCACCAGGAGCAGGAGCGTCAGACCCGGGCCGAGCTCGGCGACGATCCCCTCCGTGGAGAATGGACCGCCCGAAATATTGAAGTACATCACGAACACGAGTGGAACGGTCGTGAGCGTTCGGCGCAGTCGCATGTCTCAAGTAAATGGAAGGGAAACGGGGTCGCGAACCGCGGTCACCGTGCTCCGGGATGCAACAAGCCCCCGGACGTGGTGACCCGAGGGCTCGAGCGCGCGTTCCCGCTCAGACTACTGGAGCTGCACCGGCACAATAACCGTGTCGGCCGCAACCACGCTGATGCGCTGAAACAGACTCGGAGACCCTACGCTTGCCGGTGGAAACACGCGAACGTCGATCGGTCCACTGGGCACACCGGCGAATAGTGCCACTCCGGCGGCGTTCGTCGTGGTGCTCTGGATCAGTGTGCCGGTTCCGGCGCCAAAGAGCGCCACCGTGGCGGAAAAGACCGCGGCACCGGTAGAGGCTCTCGTGACCGTCACGAGAACGAGCCCGTCTTTCGCTCGGCGATTGCTGAGCAGCGTGGGGATGGTGCCCTGCAGAGATACGGTGAGGTTCGGATAGCTCAGGTCGCCAGCCTTGGGCTCGAGCACCAGTTGAACGGCAGTGAAGCTTTTGAAGCGCGTATCACCGCAGGCGCCGAAGGTGCACTGGAGTGAGTCATCGCGGACGCCGAAGCGCGCGTCGGGCAGCTGCACCAGCGTGCCGCGCGCCGGGGCAAGGTCGGCGGCGACGAGCGACGTATCGGTATGCTTTTCCCGAAGTCCCCCGAACAACGCCGCCGCGCCGGTCCGCGTGTCGCGCGCATACGGCTGGTAGTAGTAGCCCACGGGCGGCTGTGGCAATCCGATCGCCAGCGCCGAGAAGTGGAGGACGGTGTCGCGCTCCCGGTCCCAGAACGCCGAACGCCCGAAGCCCTGGGCGATGTAGCGGGTGGAGTCGGAAATGTTGCGAAGGCTGCCGAACGTGCCGGTGGCCGGGGTGAAAACCGCATCATCCGCATTTGCGGCCGTATTCTTCTGGTCGCGGAATCTGAACCAGAGCAACTTCGGTGTCGTCCCGGTATACGCGGGCGCGCCCGAATCGGACTGGATCGTCAGCACGAGGAACGACCCGCTCTGCCCGATCGTATCCGCACCCGTGCCGTTTGCGACCTTGAAGCGAATCGTGTTGTTGAACCTCGCGCCCGCAAAGAAGGGCGCGTTCCCCCGGTTGGTGATCAGCGTCGATGTGGTGGGAGCACCCCCACTGAAGGCGGAGTCGGTGCGAGTGAGGCGGAGCGAGTGTGTTACCGGCCAGGCTGCGCCGGTCAACCCGTTCACCACCCAGAACTGGTACCGGGCAGGATCGACGAGCTCCTTAAGACCCGTGGCAGTTGCAATGACGCTGTCCACGACCTGGAGCCCAGCGACGACCCGGAACGAGACAACCGACGTTGCCGCCGGCAATCTGACCGGAGACGGAATGGCGAAGTTCATGTTGTACTCGGTGCCACCGATCTGCACCCCACGCGGCGGCGTGATATCGCCGAAACATGCGGCTGAGGCGAACACCGCGCCGAACATTCCGAGGTGAGTTCGCATTACGGAGCCTTCACCCCGGGAACGAAGCTGAACGAGATGGTCATGCGCGGATTGTGCACGGTGGACTTCGCGCGCGGAGCATTCTCCGCGGGGTTATCGAAGAGGTCTTCAAAAAAGAGCGGATCACTGAGGCTGAGCATATCCCGGTAGTAGTTGGTCAGGATGAGATCGTCCACTCGCACGCCAATGGATGTCGATTGCCCAACCGGCAGGGAAAGTCCGCCGCCGAGCAGGAACGACAGCCCGCCGCGAATGTTGTTGCCGCTCGTGCGCTCCGGATCGAGCCACAGGGAGTAGAAGCCGGCCCCAGCGCCGAGAGTAACCTCGGGCATTCCGAACCGGCCGCTACGCTGGCCGCCGCCAAAGCGCAGACCCGCGTCAACGCCGTACGTCCCCAGCGTCACGCGCTGATTGGCCTGGAAGATGAGCGTGGTGTCGTTCTGGTGCGACGCGTCGCTGAAATACACCTGCCGATTCCACGGAAAATACTCACCCCTCGAATCAGGGCGACTGAAAGCAAGGTTCAGCCCTGCGCTGAAGAACTGACCAATGGGACGGCTCACGCGCATCCCGATAAATGGTGTTGCGTTCAGCGCCGCGCTCTCATCGAACCACTGATACCCCGCCAGCGCCTCCACGCGATACAAGCTTCGTGTTGACGAGACCGATTCCTCACCCTGTGCTCCACTCACGCTCGACACCGCGCCAATCAGCGCGACGACCGCCCACCCGACTCGCATCGAATACCGTCGCATTATCTCAGTTTCCAAGCTGGAAGGAGAACACATGGTTGTGCGGGAGCTCACCGTTGTTTCGATACGCATAGTCCACCACGAATCGCCGGCTGCTCCCGATCGGAATTGCCGCTCCGGCGCCATAGGACGCACCACCGTACGGAGTCCCGCGCTCATCGTTCAGAAAGCGCTTGCCAATCCGCAGGAAAACACGGTTGGCAAATGCGTACTCGGCCGCGAGCGCCGGCGTGATGGCAGCGTCAATGGCGTCCGTCATGTCGGCGAAGGTGGACACGCGATGCGAACCGGTAGGAACGCCGAAGAGTGCTTCGGCGCCGCCGATCAGGTCGGTCTGCACGGCGAAGCGCAGCGTCGTCGGCATCTGATAGGCGCCAGGAGTGATCTCGGCCTCGAGCGTGCGCTGCGTGGGGAAGATGGGACTATTGTTCGGAGAGATGCGACGTTTGACCGCGGGACCTTCCATTCGCCCCGTTCCGCCCAGATTAGAGATCGACGCACCCAGCGTACTTCCGAAAAGTCCCGTGCGGAAGCGAACTCCGACATCGGCACCGACGTAATCCGCATTGGCGAACTGAATGCCTTCGGTCGCGTACTTGGCGGTGAGACCCGCTGACAGCCGATCCGTGAACGGTCGCGCGTAGTGCAGGCCGACACTCATGGCCGACCATTCCACGAAGGCGCCTGCGGTCGGATCGTTGCCTTCCGGCCACTCCTCGGTGGTGCGAATGATCTTCCCCGAGCCGAAGCTCGTGACGCTGACGCCGAATGCACCGCCGAACGCCGGCAGTGCCGCCGCGAGATAATTGTTGCGAAGTCCGGAGTGGCCGTACATCCGCTCCTGCGAGAGGAAGACCGACGCGCCCTGCACGTCCGACAACCCGGCGACATTCCAGTACATCGCGGACAGGTCGTTGGCCGAGGCGGCGTAGGCACCGCCAAGTCCCAGCGCACGCGCGCCGACACCGAGATTGAGAAAGGCGGCGCCTCGCGTGGCGACACGCGTGATTGGCTCACCGCCATTCGGCAGCACGATGGTGCTGCCAACCTGGGCACCAAGGGACACGGCGCCCAGGCTCGCGCTCAGCGCAGTGGCCGCCACCATTCGGAGATGCATGACCTTCAGCCTCATCGGATGATGATGAAGCGACCGACCTGCGCACGCTTCTGCGTGGAAGGGCCGGACGCGGTGACAGAGAAGATGTAGAGCCCGCTGGCGAGCAGTGTGCCCTCTCGCGTGAGCAGGTTGTAGTACAGATCGCCGCTCCCCTTGAGATCAGCAGGAGTCCACGTGATCTGCTGGGTGAATTGACCGGTGACCGTGTAGATGCGGATGGTCCCCTGCGGCGGCAGGTGCGTGAACATGATCCGCTGCTCGTTGGTCGCGTTCGTCTCGTAGTTCGAGTAGAGCAGGTACGGGTTTGGAACGACCTTCACCGAATCGAGTTGCGCCCGTGTCACCCTGATGATGCGCGTTCCCGTTATACTCGGTGTGACGGTAAACGCGATGTCACGATCGGACGTGTACGGCACAGCGTAGCGAACGTGCAGTTCCATCCCGCGCTGCCAGTCCACATGGCCGGTGCCGCCTCTCCCGATGACCGGGTTGCACGACGGAGCCGCCACCGCAGAACAGTTGAGTACCATGCGACTGGCAAGCACCGTGAGCGTGTCTCTCGTCAGAGGACTACCCGACGCGTCGCGTCCTGCACGGCCACCTGAGTCGACCGTCACGCGGCTGTTCTCCAGCAGGATCAACGGCTCGCCAGGAATCCAGTGCTCGGCAGGGACGGAAATGCGCGTCGTGTCAGAGCCGTTTCCGAGGACCGTCGTCGCGGCCTTGTCCGACCTGCGCATCGCGACGGTATCGACGCGATTGCCGTTGGACTTGTACACAATGCGTAACGGCAATGTGACGGACACGAGGCTGTCGGCCGTCAGCGCGGCTGCGCCCGTCAACCCAAGCACGGTGTTGATCGCCGCAATCGTCGAATCCGATGTATTGGTGCGTTGCGCTACCACTCGGCCTGCGAGGGAGAGGTTGAAGTCGTTCTGCACCACGCCGAAGCCCCTCGATATCTCGAACGGGGCCACCGGTCCGAACTCCGGGCCGTCCCACGTGACCACATACTCACCGAAATTGGTCCCGAGCATGCGCGTCACTGCCGTCTGCCACGTCACGATTGGCCGGGTGTTCACTCCGCCGGTGAATGAACGGCCCTGACCGGGGAATACGGTGAACTGCTCGACTATGGTTGCGCCCCCAACGGTCGTCCCCGTGTTGGTCACCACCGGGCGATTGATGATGTCGATGTTGAGGTCCCGATATTCGGGGGAGCGCAATACGGCCGCATTGAGCGTTGTTCCCCCAATGCTGCTCAACTGATTGCTGATCACGAGCGGCAAATTGCCTTCGGTCTCGGAAACGATCACGGCAACGCCGATCGGCGTCAGGACGGTAGCGGCGGTATACGGAACGACGAACTGACCGCCTCCCACCACGGTCGTCGTCGTCCGAGTCGTGGCTCCGAAGGTCGCAGTCGCCACGGTCGCCAGCGACGCGGGCGATACAACAGGCAGTCGCGACGCCTTGGTGCTGACGAAACGCAGGGTATCGAGACGCACGCGCTTCGGCTGCGAGACGGCGGTCAGCACGGTGCGCGCGGCGGTGCCAAACTGGCTGGCGGTATACCCGGCCACGATGCTGCGTCGGACGATGACGATGGTTGAATCGAGTTGCCCGGTTCGAGTGTACTCGTGCACGAGCACGGTATCGCCGATTACCAGGCGGAACTTTTCCCCTCGGGAAATCGAGTCGAAGGGAATGACCAGCAATCCGTTCCAGGTCGTATCGTTGGCACTACCTGGCGCCCGGTCCAGCGTGCTGGGGCCCGTCTCGCTCGTGATCCGCAATCGTGCCACATCGGAGCCCGCCTGGGTACTCGCAGGCACGTAGACGACCGCCACGTTCGGCGCCGACGCCACACTCGGCAGACTCGATGCGGGCGCCACCAGCACGGTGTCGAACGAGCGCCGGCTCGTGACCGAGAGCGAGTCGATGAGCTGCAGGCGCACGCCGCGGCTTACCGGGACAAACGCGTAATAGTAGGTCTGCCCGGCGAACACGTTGCCATCGACGAACTGCAGGGAGTCCGCGCTGATCACGCGATACGCTGCCGGCCCGCGATCGATCCCCAGCGTGTCCCGGATCACATCGCGCGTGCAGAGATTTGGCGAGTTGCTGGTGGTGTAGTTCCGGCCGCCATCGCAGGACTTGTAGACGAGAATCTGCTGCGTATTGCGGCTCGCGAGGGTAAGCAGCGTGTCCGAGATCGTCCGGCCGAGCGGTCCAAGCCGATTGACGCGTTGCAGCCGCCCTTCGACGGTCGTCGCCGGCGCCGTGCGATACCGATCGGATAGCTGGATGAGAAAGGGATCCTGATATCCAACCGTCCGGTTGTCGAGCACGATGCGGATGGACGTGACCCGGGAGGCTCCCCCGATCACGCGCGCTGATACCACGCGGGGCGCGGGCGGCGGCGACGGGGCGATATAGAAGGCCTGGTACAGCGCAATCGCCCCATTGATCTCCCGCTCGGTGCTCGCGGAGTCCGCACCGGCGATGATGGCAATCACCATCGACGTGCTCGAATCGGCGGCAAGACGGAAGGGGCCGGCGCCTACCCACGTCGCATTTCGCGTGAAATTGATCGAACGATCGGGGAGCGTATCGCGCCAGTGCGGCACGCACACGTTCGCGATCGGATTGCACGTATCTATGAAGAGCGTGTCGCTGCCGGTCGTTGGAGCCCCTCTGGGTCGCGTGGAGTACCGATAACCGGCCGGAACGAAGAAGTTGAATCCGCCCCCGGCGCGCGGATTGGCCAGGTTGACGCGCGGTCCGAGTCCGTATGGCGCGCTGTTCTGCGGATGAAAGAGCGCCCAGTACTGGAACGGCTCCAACTGCGCAGGCGAATCGCCGCCGAGCGCGAGCGCTTCACGCGCGGCAATGACACCGAACCCGGTGCTGGCGCGGCCAAAGCGCTCCTGAATGCAGTCGTCGCCGCACATCCGCCCGATGTTGTAGGTGATCGTGTCGCCGGTCACCGGGCTGGTGGGATGAAAGAACTTGCTCGTGGGATCGATGAACTGCTTGTAGCGCAGATCGCCAATGGGGCTCTTGAGAAACACGACCGAGCTGGCGCCCGAAGCGAAGCCGGAGGTTGAGGGACAATTGCCGGTATACCCGCCAAAGGAGAAGCTTCCCGGCACGGCCTTGGCGCCATCACAGGTGCTGTTGTGGCCATTCTCGTTGAACACCGCTGCTCCACGCGCGATGTCGAAGCCGGCACGACCGCGCACCCCGCGTCCGTGCCGCGTCAACACGCCGGCGTAGAGCGAGTCGTAGTCCAGTGGCTGGCCATACAGCTGACGCGTCCGGTTGGTGACCGTTGCCTGCCAGAACACGGTCCCGGGCGTCGAGTTGAAGGTGAATGCGTCGAAGCGCCACTCGAGCCCCAGCGGATATCCCTCCTCTTGTGGCTCGCCAACCCCTCCCGGAATCACCCGGCCGAAGACCTGGCGACGCTCACGGCCGTAGTCGTTCGCCACGCCATACGTGGCGAAGCGATCGCCGAGGAATCGCGTCGTATCCTGCAGGGCGACGGGGAACGCATCGAAACCGAACCGAAACGCATTCTTGTTTCCGTTGAACACGGTCTCGAACGACGTCACGGGAATGGGCCGACGTCCGCCGTACACGCCGAAGGGCCACGTCTGGGGGCAGTCGCTGGCCGCCATTAGCGTCGTGTTCACCGGGATGCCGGCGGCGGTGTGATTGAGGCAGCTCAGATCACTCGACGATGTGCTCCGCGCGCCCGAGTGCTCAAAGCCAAGCGCTCCATCGACGGGGAGCCAGTGGCTGATGCCCGGACGCGCCACGTGGAAGTTGTAGCTGACGGCGGCGCCCACGCCCTTGACGTCCCCGAGTGAAGGCACGAGCACCTTGTTCCGCTCCCGATCACCTGGAGCCGCGGCAGCGAAGAGGGTTACTTCGCTGAACTGGGAGATGAATCCCACCGTCGCACTGGCGCGTCGTGTTGCCGGCGACACGCCGATCAGGCCCTGTTGAACGTCCATGGGACCAGCGTTGGACACGTAGAACCGGAAGTTCGTCGACGGTCGCATGCCGACGAACGCAACGTCGGGCAGCGCCAACAGGTTGAAGCCGCGCGGTGGTCGTTGCGATTCCTGCGCTTGCAACGCGCTCGCAGTGACAACAGAGGCCAGCAACGCGAAGGCTGTGCGATGATATCGATTCATGGAGTGGTTGATACGCATTAGAAGCTGACCCGCAGGCCGGTGCTAATGGAGCGTCGTTCGCTGTAGAGCTCCGGGTGGTCGAACTGCGTCGTCGTCGCATTAATGCGCGAGACGGCATTCTCATCCACACCACCATTGGTGTACGGACCGACGAGACTGCGATACGTATTGAGCGATCCGGCGTCACACTGACCGGTAGTGGGATACACCTGCACGCAGTTGCGGCGATCGAGCAGGTTGGTGACGGTGAGATACAGGCCGTACGAGAGGTTCCCCGTCTTGAAGCGCTTCTGCGCGAGCATGTCCACCGTCCACACCGCGGGACTGGTTCCCGAATTCCGCTCGCCACGATCGTTGGGACCGCAGACGAACGTGCGACAGGGGGTGTACGGAAGACCCGACGCCAGATTGGAGGTGAGCGTCAACGTCGAATTTTTCAGCAGGCGACCGAACTGAAAC
>JBKJRV010000369.1:0-10851 GCA_046593115.1 Gemmatimonadaceae bacterium | reverse complement strand
AGGGCGTGAAGAAAGCCTACGGCGACAAGCTGCTGTTCGACAACCTGACGTTCTCGCTTCCGCGTGGAGGCATTGTCGGCGTGATCGGGCCGAACGGCGCGGGCAAGACGACACTGTTCCGTATGATCGTCGGTGGTGAGACACCCGACGGAGGAAAGCTGATCGTTGGCGAAACGGTACAGCTCGCGTACGTGGATCAGGGACGCGAGCTCGGAAACGACAACACGGTCTATAAGGAGGTCAGCGGCGGTCTGGACACCATGCAGATCGGAAAGCGGGAGCTGAACTCACGCGCCTATCTCGCGAGCTTCAACTTCCGGGGAACGGATCAGCAGAAGAAGGTGAAGGATCTCTCGGGTGGTGAGCGTAACCGGTTGCACCTCGCCAAGCTGCTGAAGGAAGGAGGCAACCTGCTCCTGCTCGATGAGCCGACGAACGACCTGGATGTCGATACGCTGCGTGCTCTCGAGGAAGCCCTGCTCGATTTTGCCGGCTGCGCAGTGGTCATCACACACGACCGCTGGTTTCTCGATCGCATTGCGACCCACATTCTGGCGTTCGAAGGTGACAGCGAAGTGTTCTGGTTCGAGGGCAATTACGAGTCGTACAAGGAAGACCTGAAGAAGAGAAAGGGCGTGGACGCGGACCAGCCACACCGGATTGCCTACAAGCCACTGGTACGCGCGTAGCCGTGCTTATGGCGGTTCCGGCCAGCATCGCAAGCGAGCGCTCGTGATCCACCAGCCTGCTGCGCCGGCAACCGTCGAACCGTCGGCGACTCGACCACAGCCATCGCGACCGGTGCGATTTCTGTGGTGGCTGCTGGTCCTCGGAACACTGTTGAATCTCCTGACCGAGCTCGACACTGCGCTATTTGCTCGCTCGGCAGACGAAGCGCTCGGCAGCGCGTTCCTCATGGCGCCGGTCATGTTCCTCATGTTTGTCACGGCGATCGTTGTTTTCGTTGGCTCTTTGTTTCGCCGCGGCAAATGGCGGAAGCCCGACATCGTGCTTTCTTTGTCTACCCTGCCCGTGATCCTGTTTATGGCATGGACATCCGAACTACTTGGCTGGCCGCGTCAAGGAAGTAATCTGACGATACTGGAAATTCTCTCTATTGTTGCAGGAACCGCAGTTGTCCTCGCGCTGATGTTGCTGTTTCAACGGCGCGTGCTGCTCACCAGTTGACTGTCGTGGTGCGAACAAAATCAGAGATTCGGATACCTACGGAACGTACGCTTCAATCGCGCACCCGCCCTTGGTCGGCTAGATTTCTGCATGCAGGAATTCGTCGAAGGATGGATGCTCTGTGCGAGAGACGCATGAATCCCGATGACGGGAGGCACCGTGCAGCATCCTGACCGCACCAAACTTCGCGCATGGATCGACAACTCGCTTCCGTTCGATGAAGCGATGATGATCGAGTCGCATGTGATGTTCTGCGACGAGTGCACGGCGGTGGTCGACAGCGAGCGTGCCTCGGCAGCGTCGAGTCCGATCGATACAGGACCCGACGAAGAGGCAGAGTCTGTTCGCCTCGAGGCTGAGCGGCTGGAAACGCAGCGTGTTGAAGCTCAACACGCCGAAGCTCAACGCGCTGAAACAGCCAGGGCCGAGGCCGCCCGAGTCGAAGCAGACCGCGCCATGGCTGAAGCCGCCAAACTGCGCGCCGAAACGGAGAAGGCCGAAGCAGCACGGCTCCGTGCCGAGACACAAAAAGCCGAAGCAGCGCGGATTCGTGCCGAGGAAGAGAAAGCAGAAGCCAACCGCCTCCGTGCTGAAGCAGAGAAGGCTGAAGCGGCTCGTCTTGTCGAAGCGGAAGCCGCCCGAAAGCGACAGGAAGCCGAGCAGGCCAAGCAGGCGCGCGAGGCGGCTGCGAAGGAGACAAAGCGTCGCGTCGATGCGGAGAAGGCGGAAGTGGCGCGAGCAGAAGCGGCCCGCGTCGAAGCTTCCCGCGTCGAAGCCGAACGAAAGGAAACAGCCCGAGCTCGCGCGGAAGCAGAGCAGATGAAGCTCGAAGCGCAGCAGGCGAAAGCGGAAGCAGAGAAAGTGAAGGCAGAAGCGGAACAAGCTCGCGCCGACGCCGCCCGCGAACAGGCGGCTCGTGCCGAGGCGTTGCGTCGTGAAGCTTCGGAGGTGGCCGCGGTGAAGGCTGAGGCCGAGCGGATGGCCGCGGAGAACGCGGCTCGGGCAGCGGCAGTGCGGATGGAAGTGGAGAACGCGGCGCGGGCCGAGGCTGAACGGAATGCTGCGGATTATGCGGCCCGGGCCGAGGCTGAGCGGGCTGACGAAACCCGGAGAGAAGCGGCACGGGCAGAGGCGGAGCGTGCAGAGGCAGCGCGGAAAGACGCTGCGCGCCCAAAGGCTGCCGACGCGGAAACAGAACGCGCCCTTGTTGCGCGTGTGCAGGCGGAGGCGACACGAGCAGCGGACGCCGCTCGTGCACGCGAAGCAGCCGCGGAGGAAGAGCGACTGGAGGAACGGCGGCTCAGGATTGCCCGCGCGGAAATCGAGCCAGAGCAGCCACGTGCGAAAATCACGGAGCCACCATTGTCGGCTAAAGCTCTCGCTGATGATCCTTACGCAGAGCCAGAGCCATACAATCCGGATCGCACCGGCTTCCTGACGCGCACACGCCTGATGCAGGCCGCCGCGGTGATCCTGCTGATCGGCGGAGCGGCGTACGCAATAACGAGCATGAAACGCGGATCGACCGAGCCAGAAGAACCCGCACCCGGGAACGCTGCCGTTGTGCCGCCAGCGCGCGATCTGCCGGCCAGAGTTGCCGCGAAGCCACCGGCGGCCGCTCCCACGAAAGCGCCAGCGACACCGGTGACAGTTCCGGCAAAGTCAGCAGCGGTCTCAGCGACCGCTCCAGTCCGCGGTTCCGACGGTCCCGTCGCGGCCGGAACACCGGCGACATCCGCGCCGCCGCCGCGCCCCAATGCACCGCCTAACAATGCCCTGGCTGGCTGCTACGTGCTGAACGCCGCGCCATGGATGCCCCAACTAAGCCGCTCGGCCGCTGAACTCGTGCCTGAGCAACTCACACTCAACACGATCAGTTCTGCCAGTGGCAGCACCGGTAGCGGGACAGTGACGCTGAAGCCTGCATCGCTCGAGCGACGGTTTGCTGAACGCGCGTGGCGGCCCGTGGGAGCGACGGGTGCGAGTGTCACACTCCTGGGGAAGGGAGGGTCGCTGACTATCACGCTGTCGCGCACCGATGCCGGCGCAGCGCTGTTCACTCCTTCCGAAGAGGCGTTGTCCAGATCCCGGGTGTCGCTGGCGCGCACGTCCTGTCGCTGAGCTTTCTGGTTCGTGTTCTTTCGGAGCCACTGACATGACCGACGCCACGCCGGGAGGCATGCACCACTGGGAGCAATTCGCTGACGTTTATGGCGGCCCAGTCGTCTGTAAGTCATTCGGGGCTTACGACATTATCTGCGAGCTCAGCACTAACGCGATTACCGCTTCTTCCCCTCGCTACAGAGCTCATGCGATTCGTGGCGGTGGTTCTCCTCGCACTCTGGAGTCTCTCGGCGTGCGTGCCGCAGACACCGCATGCGACCCCATCAACCGTCGTCGTTTCGGTCTCGCAACCGCGCGCGACCCCGACGGCCGTCGTCGCCTCGGTTTCGCCGGATCGCTGGACCCGGGCGTATCACTGGTCGCGCCGCCAAAGCAACCACCTCAGTGTTTACGTTGCGCCAACCCCCGCCTGGGCCGCTCTGGCGACATCGCGGGATTCGGTCGTCGACCGGGTGCTCGAGGCCTGGAGCGCCGGAGGGCGCGTGGGTATCTCGAGAACGTGGCGGCAGGAGGGAGCTGACATTCGGCTCTTCTGGACTGAGGCGCTTCCCGCCCAGCATCCCGGCGTCACCCTTCTCAGGCCGAATGGCCGAGGAGAGCTGGTGGGGGCCGATGTCTGGGTGTGCGCGGCGCTTCGGATGCGCACCGGAGTGTCGATGGAACAGGTTCTCTATGGAGTCGTCGCCCACGAGATTGGCCACGCGCTTGGCCTGCCACACGCCCGGTCGCCGGATCAGATCATGAACGAGGTGCTGCACACGCTCGAGGTCACAGCGGCGGATCTGGAGCGGCTCCGAGCGCTGCGCGACTCACGATCCTGAGCTGTTACGTGGCCGCCGCGCGCGCGCCGGACGGTGCTGCGCCAGACGCCGCTTGAGAAACGCAAGTACCTCCGCCTCTTCCCGGCGCAGCGCGGCGCGGCCCCGTCTTCGTCGCTTGAACTCGTGAGGCGGTAACCGCGGGAGGACATCGCGCTCCATGTAGGCTTCGAGCAGCGCTGGATGGACGTAGTACTTCCGGCAGACCGTGCGGGTGTTACCGAGCTGTTCGGCCGCTGCATCGATGGCCTTGATGACATGCGCCTTCGCTTTTTTCCCGGACGCCTCGCCCAGCTCGCGCAATTGTCGCGCAGCGATCATCGTACCTGCCCAGGTACGGAAATCCTTTGCAGTGGTGTCGTCGCCAGTGATGCTCTGCAGGTACTGATTCACGTCGCCGGCGTCCACGGTCTGGCGCTTGCCGTCGTCGTCGAGAAACTGGAATAGTTCCTGTCCGGGGAGTTCCTGACACCGCTGCACGATCCGGGCGATGCGCTTGTCCGTGACCGCTACGGAGTGCTCGATGCCGCTCTTTCCCCGGAACTCGAATCGGAGCTCGGAACCATCCACCTCCACGTGCCGGCGTCGCAACGTCGTCAGGCCGTACGACTTGTTGGACTTCGCGTATTCGTCGCTGCCGATGCGTATCAACGTCCGCTCGAGCAACCACACGACGGTCGCCATCACCTTCGTGCGCGAATGTCCTTCGAGCGCGATATCCCGCGCGACCCGTTCTCGTATTCGCGGGAGCACGGTGCTGAACGCGAGCATGCGCTCGAACTTCGCCTCGTCACGTACCTCGCGATAATCCGGATGATATCGATACTGCTTTCGACCCCGCGCATCGCGTGCCGTCACCTGCAGGTGTCCGCGCGGATGGTCGCAAATCCAGACGTCGCGCCAGGCCGGCGGGATGACGAGCGACCGGATGCGACCGATCACCTGGCGGTCGGTGACCTTCCGGCCATCGGTATCAACATAGGCAAAGCCGCCGCCAACCCGGCGCCGGCGTATGCCCGGCATCGCGTCCGTGACGTACTGGAGCCCCGCATTCCTGGCGGCCTCCACGTGCTCGTCCACTGGGTGATTCGGCGCTCGCTCTGACATGGCTTGTGTCCTATGGACGGCAGAGCCGCCTCTCCGGCAACGAGCGGGGACGCTCGGAAGTATCGGTCGACCGTCAGAGGTTCCCCATCCACAGCGCTGAAACGGCCAACCGCTGATCTTCTTCCTGCCGCGACCATGCCGTGCCATCGCGGTGACGCTTTCGTATATTCGCGGCGTACCATTCGCGGCCCGATGTAAACCGCCTCACTTGACCTCATGAGAATAGCTGTACCAAAGGAAATTCTTCCGGGAGAGCGGCGCGTTGCGCTGACCCCCGAAATGGCTGCAAAGCTTGCTGGGTCCGGCCATGCGATAATTATCGAATCCGCTGCAGGAGTTCGCGCCGGATACCCCGACGACGCGTATCGGGCCGTGGGTGCGACGATCGCTCTCACGGCGGCCCAGTGCTACGGTCAGGCCGAGGTGGTGTTGAAGGTCCAGCGGCCGACGCGATCGGACGGTGATGGTCATCACGAAGCCGACCTGATCCCATCAGGAGCGATCGTCATCGGCCTCCTGCGTCCACACGCATCGCCGGAGACGGTGAAGCAGTACGCCGATCGCGGGTTGTGGGCATTCAGCCTGGAGCTTGCGCCGCGGATCACGCGTGCGCAGGCCATGGACGTCAACTCATCGCAGGCGACCGTAGCGGGTTACAAGGCAGTCATGCTCGCTGCCAGTGTTCTCCCTCGCTTCTTCCCGATGCTGATGACGGCTGCCGGGACTATCAGGCCAGCGACCGTTTTCGTGATTGGTGCGGGCGTCGCTGGTCTGCAGGCCATCGCAACAGCCCGTCGGCTCGGCGCGGTGGTCTATGCATTCGACACGCGCCCGGCTGCGCGCGAGCACGTCGAAAGCCTTCGCGGCAAGTTCATCGGCCTGGAGCTTGGCGATATAAAGACGGAGGATGCCGGCGGCTACGCGCGTGAGCTCGGCGACGATCTGCTCAGCCATGAGCGTTCGGTGATCGAGAAGCATTTGAAGCAGGCCGACGTGGTCATTGCGACTGCCCAGGTACCGGGACGTCCGGCGCCGCAACTGATCACCGACCGTGCGGTCTCGCTGATGCGCTACGGGTCGGTGATTGTGGACCTGGCTGCCGAAAACGGGGGGAACTGCGAGTTGAGCGTGCCGGGAAAAACTGTCACGCGGCATGATGTGACGATCATTGCACCGCTGAATCTTCCCAGCGAATTGCCGACGCACGCCAGTGACATGTATGCACGAAACATCTCGGCGTTTCTCAAGCTGCTGGTGCCTGCCGATCAGCCTGTATTGAACCTGGAGGATCAAATTCTGCGCGACAGCTGCATCGCCCGCCCGGGAGAGATCATGCACGCGCCAACGCGTGAACGTCTCGAGGCGGAGCGGAATGGTATGGACGAGGGCGGGCCATGAGCGAGAAATTCGTGCTCGGACTCTACATCCTCATCCTGGCGACCTTTGTGGGCTATGAGGTGATCTCGCGGGTGCCGTCGGTGCTGCACACTCCACTCATGTCGGGCACCAACGCGATTCACGGTATTGTGATGCTGGGGGCAATTCTCGTTGCGGGCAGCGCTCATGGGACGCTGCGCACTGTCCTCGGATTCATTGCCGTGGCATTGGGGGCCGCGAATGTGTTCGGCGGATTCGTGGTCACCGATCGCATGCTCGAGATGTTCCGGAAGAAGAGGGAGGAGCGACGGTGAGCGCCGAGGTGCGGCACGCGGTAATGCAGGCGTCGTATGTGGTCGCGGCGCTGCTGTTCATTTTCGGCCTCAAGTCACTCAGCTCGCCTGCCACGGCGCGGACGGGAAATCGTCTCGCCGCAATCGGTATGGCCATCGCGCTGTCGGCAACGCTTCTCGATCGCGAGATCGTGTCGTACTGGACGATCATCGGAGGGACGGTGGTCGGGGCCGCGGTGGGAATTTATTTCGGGCGAACCGTGGCGATGACGGCGATGCCGCAGATGGTGGCGTTATTCAATGGTGCCGGGGGAGCGACGGCGGCGATCGTCTCGGTGATCGAGTATTCGCGTGCTGCGGAGCTTGGACTGGTTGGCCCAGGCGTGTCCGGTGCAGCCACCCTGGGCGCGGCGATCGGAGCCCTCTCCTTCACGGGAAGTCTCATTGCCTATGCCAAGCTGCAGGAGTTGCTCGCGGGCCGGCCGATCATGTTTTCCGGCCAGCAGGTGGCGAATGCGGTGATCGCCCTGGGGATCGTCGTTGCCGGCGGTATGGTCGTGGCCGGTCGCGGCGGCGTGGAGTGGGTATGGGGAATCGCGGGTGCATCGCTCATACTGGGAGTGATGTTCGTCCTCCCCATCGGCGGTGGTGACATGCCAGTCGTCATCTCGATTCTGAATTCTCTGACTGGCGTCGCGGCTGCACTCACCGGTCTTGCCCTCGGCAATCAGCTGCTGGTCGTCGCAGGCATCCTGGTGGGCTCGTCGGGGACGCTGCTCACGCTGCTCATGAGCAAGGCCATGAACCGGCCGATCTCGAACGTGCTGTTTGCCGGTTTCGGCGCGGTGAAGCCGGCCGGTACGGCGGTTACGGGAGAAATGCCCACTACGGTCCGCCAGACGTCAGCGGAAGACGCGGCCGTCGCGATGGCGTTTGCGCGCAAGGTGGTGATCGTCCCGGGCTACGGGTTGGCGGTCGCCGAGGCGCAGCACGCGGTCAGGGAGCTGGCCACCGAGCTCGAGAAGCGTGGTGTCGAGGTGAAGTATGCCATTCATCCGGTGGCGGGCCGCATGCCGGGTCACATGAATGTGCTGCTTGCCGAAGCGGAGGTTCCCTACGATCAGCTTCTCGAAATGGATGAGATCAATCCCCAGTTCGAGCAGACCGACATTGTGCTGGTCGTGGGTGCCAACGACGTGGTGAATCCGGCGGCGCGCTCCGACCAGAACAGTCCGATCTATGGAATGCCCATCCTCGATGTGGACAAGGCGCGCAATGTCATCGTTCTGAAGCGCTCCATGAACCCCGGCTTTGCGGGCATCGAGAACGAGCTGTTTTACCGAACGAACACCCGCATGCTCTTTGGCGATGCCAGAAAGTCGATTTCCGCCCTCATCGAGGCGGTCCGGAGCAATTAGCCAGCTCCTTCAGTCGATATCACCGCTGCTCGGGGCCGGCGATCTGGTCGAGGTCCGGCTGCAACTTGGCTATTGACCGATTTTCCCCTGTAGCCCATATGTTGACGGGCGCAGGTCCAGCCGGCCGGTCGTTGACGGCCCATTACTCGTATATCGTCGGAGGCTTATGAATCGGCCCATGTGGCGGGCCGCGATTCTAGTCGCGGCACTTCTCGTTGCTATCACCCCATCCAGCGCGCGCGCGCAGGATGCGGAGATCACCCAGGCAGTTCTCGACTTCTTCTTCAAGGCGCGTGCGGCCGAGAGAGCGGAAGAGGACAAGGTCGAGGATCAGACCAAGGACGTGGACTCACGGATCGCCAGGTTCAACGACTGCCGAAAGACCTATGATGTGAGCGGCGGTGGACGCATGGCGCAGATGGCGGCCAAGGCGATGATGAAGTCGAAATGCGGCGCCACGAGCGACGAGGAACTGCAGAAGGAAAAGGCCCGGCTCAGCGAGGGTCCGGGAAAGGCTGCCTTGGCGGCGGGCGGCTTCAGGAGCGTGAAGGAGTACCGCTGGGTCAAGGATCGCCTCGCGCTGTACGTTGGCGGGAACAAGGACTCCTTCAATGACAGCGAGCAGAAGGTGTTGTCCGCTCGCCGCGCGGACCTGAGTCGCGTGCTGGGAATGGCGGTGGCGCAGCCGCAGAAGCTCACCATCGGGGGAGTTGAAATCACCAGTGGTGCCGACGAGGGCGATTCGCGCGGTGGACGATCGTATCGTGGCCGCAACACTCGTGGAATTCGGGGAGGCGGGTGGACCACGGACATGGCGTGGTCGCACATCAGTGGCATGTTCGAGACGATGTATCTCTCGGGCGCCATGATGTTCGAGAAGCCCTATCAGCCGGGCCAGTGGACCAGGTGGGAGCTCACCGAGAGCGACGTGCCCGACGAGAAGACGATCATCGAACGGGCAATGTTCTCGAAGACGCCGGAAGGTGCTGAGTGGTGGCGGACGAAGACGATCAACGTCTACAAGGACGATGGGAAGATGAAGGCCGACACCGTCATCCTGGAGTCGCTGTTCAAGTCTGAGGATCAGTACATGCGGCGACTGGTGCGCATGCGTGCGAGGATGCCCGGGAAGACCGAGAGCGAAGAGCTTCTCGTGCCGGAAAACTGGTCCACCTGGAGCCTGCTCGCGTTCCCGTACAAGCCTACTCCTGAAAGTGTCGAGGGGGCGACCGTCGGCGTCGAGAAGGTTGCGGGAGTGGATGCGAAGCACGTCAAGTTCGGCGGGAGCAACGGCGGCAAGATGGAGTGGTGGCTCTCCGACGCCTTGCCTGGCGGCCTGGCGCGCTTCCGACACACGGACGACGAGGTCAGCGACGTTGATGGCAAGCCTGTCGTCTGGTCCATGGATCTGGTGGCCAAGGGCAGCGGCGCCAGGAGCGAGCTGGGAGTAAAGTAGGCCAGGTGCTCTAACGGGAGACGCGCTTCCCTGGAGAGGCGCGTTTTTCGTCGCGCGTGTGGTACGGGGTTGGAGACAGGCGCAGAGGGTGACCATGGTTAAGCAGACGAAAGGAGAGGGCCCGCCCCAACGCCCGCAGGGGGTCCCACCCGGGGTGCTTCCACCGCCGCACGCCTCGCGTGCCCGCCGCACCAGGCAGGTTACCAGCGATTCCGTCATCGACGCCATTCCGGTCGCCACCTGCATTTGCAGTGCGAGTGGCGCGATCGAGCGATTCAATCAGCACGTGATCGACCTGTTTGGAGCGCGCGCTCGAATGGGCAGTCATCTCTCGTCGCTGCTCGGGGACGCGCGCACAGCGACGGGAGACCGCGTCACCCTTTCGCTATTGAATGAGACGGCGCAAGGCGGCCAGCCGATCGAATGCGAAGAGGTGGTGATCTCGCATTCCGACGGAAGCGAGCGGACGCTGCTCGTCAGTATTGCACCGCTGCGTGACATGTCCGGGCAGCCCAGCGGCGCGGTCGCCAGCTTTCACGATATCACCGAGCGTCTCCGCGCGAGTGTCGACTTCTCTGGCCGTCGCCGCGCCGATCGCCTTCAGGCGCTCACCGCCGCGTTGTCGATGGCGTCTACCATCACCGAAGTTGCCGCGGCGGCCGTCGAGCACGCCACGGCAGCGTTCGACGCGGACGGGGCCATCATTGCTCGTCTCAGCAGCGATGGCAGGGAGCTTTTCGTGATGGATGCCGTACACATGCCCGAGCACCTTTTCGACCAGTGGCGGACATTCCCTGCGGACGCGAAGGCTCCCCTCGCAGAGGTGACCCGCACCGGGATTCCTATTTTCCTGGAATCCCGAAGTGACTGGGCAGCCCATTATCCCGCGCTGTTGCCCCTGGTCGAGGAAACCGGGCACCAGGCCAATATCGTAGTGCCCCTCGTGGTCGAGGGACGCAGTATTGGCGCGATGGGCGTCGCATTCATGCAGTCACGCTTCTTCGACGAAAGCGATCGCACGCTCGTAACAGCCATCGCGCAACAGGCGGCGCAGGCCCTCGAGCGCGCAC